>NZ_QPMO01000010.1:94864-192724 GCF_003344575.1 Staphylococcus sp. EZ-P03
CACCACGTACTGCATCATAACGATCTGTGTTTCACTTCATTCTAAAAGATCATAATTCTAAAACAACTTATCTGTTTTCAACACTGAAATATCGTTTCACTTCATTCTAAAAGATCATAATTCTAAAACATCATAATTCTAAAACCTCAAACAACGAAGTTTCAAGGTTTTAGAGACCTTAATAATGACAGTGAAAACTTATTTATTAACAAATTTCAAAAAGAAATCATCGTCTAAATACGGGTGTTGACTAAATTCATGATACGCAATCATTTTGACCGTTGTGTCTATATTTTCGATGTCTTCATCACCTTTAAATAAATACAATTCTTCATGTATTTGGTTTAAATCTACCGCTTCACCATTCGATTTAATCAGTGATAGATTATCTGATTCAACAATAAAATAAGGATGGTTGGTAACGATAATCGTATACATATTTAATTTTCTTATTTGATTTGCAAATAACTTCATATCTTGTAATCCCAATTGACATTCTGGGAACAGTAATATAATAATATTTTCTTTTTCGTTAGAAACCAATGTGTCTATAAACAATTGTCTTTGTTCTAGAGCACATAAGTCTTCTAAGTTATTGTGAAAATCAGGTTTAAACATGCCCAATAACTTTTTCAGAACAATATTAAAGTTTTGAAAGTCCACTTGATAATTATCATCTGTAATCTCTAAAGAAATTAATAACTTCTCAATGCTTGACTCAACATCATTATATAACATATTAGTGTTTAAATCGTTATATATTTGTTGCTCAAATTTACTCAATAATGCATCTTTAAATACTTTACTTTGAAATATGTTCAACTCTCCGCAAGGAACCATTATTATGTTTAATTTTGACGGAGTAATTGTCGAATAATCATTAGTTATAAGCCTTACACTTCCATCAAAATTCTTTGCTTTAGAAATACTATAGTTAATTAAGGCTTCAGTAAAATGATTCACATGGTTGGTTAGTTGAAAAGAGATTACATTTAACATTTGCTTGTGCAGATTTATCGGCTTATTAAACTCTCCTGCAAGTTTCATAATTCAAGCATTCTTTCTGTAGTGTTAACATCATATTTTGTTCTTGGTTCACCTATTAAATAAGCCATATCTGAAAATTGTTTTTCAGTTACAATCAAGGTTTGTACAATTCCATTTGTCGGTAAGTGCTGCTTAAGTTTACCAATTTGATGATTTAATGTCCCTCTATTTAAAATCAGTTTGCAATAAATCGAATATTGACTTCTTACATAGCCTTCATTTAAAAGAAATTTCAAAAATTGCCTATACTCTCTTCGTTCTTTGGAGGTCTCAACTGGTAGATCAAACATAATAAACAGTCTCAAGAATCTCATACTGCTCCTTTCAGAAACCTAAGTTAAAATTCAAAAACAGGCATTTTAATAAAGGCTTCATCTCCAGAATCTAAATATTTAAATATACCGTCTAAATATATTTCAATCGCATTAACCAGATAATAGTTCTTACGATTCAATTTAACTTTCATATCAAACATACTTAAAATAGCTCTTTTTTCCTCTTTTTCAAACTGCTTATGGACATTTTGTATTACTAGAAAATCTACTAACGGCCTAAAAACTTCCATAAAATCAGATGCTAGATTGTAAGGATTGAATTCATTTTTATGTTTTATGCCAAGCTCACTTAAATATCCTTTAGCTACAATTGTTCTTACAAAGACTGCTAATAAAACTTGATAACCATAATCCAAGCCAGCATTGACATATTCTTCAGAATTTCTAGATACACCTGAATCTAAAATTATATTAAAATAATACTTCGCTGCTAAACCTTCTCTGTTTGTACTATCATTCAACTTCGTATCACGAATACAGTTATCCAAAAATCCTGTGTCCAGATTACGATAAAAACATTTAACAACTTGTTTCTGATTTGTTATTTTATTTTTAATAATTCTTTGCCATAAAACCTCTTTAAATTCTGGCTTCCAGTTCATTTGTTTAGTAATATGCCTAGATTGCTTGTGATGCCCATATATTGGCACCACAAACGAATTTGGCAAGTGTTTCTTATCACATAATAAGGTGATGATTTTATTTTGTGATAAAGCATTTAATAAATGTCCCGTAATTGAAACACTCGGGTTTTCAATTACTACACATAAGATTTCTTGTAATGGAATCTTATAAAGCTCATCTGCATTTACAATCAAATGGTTCATCCTTAATGACAACTTAGACTCTTTAGTGATAATTACAGTCCTAAAGCTCATTTTTGGACTCCGCAAGTTTAAAGATAGATTTCGGCTTAGTAGATTTTAAGCCTGTTATTGACGTATATTTTATTTTAGCTTCTTTATCAGGTTCTAATAACGTTTTAGGAGTTTGACTTCCCCATCTTATTTTTAACTTTGAAGATCTATCTGCTGATACTTTTGTCATTTTCAACACTTCAAGAATACACTGTATAAGTGATTCTTTAGATTTATCAGTTTCACTAAATTGATTAATTATTAAATCGATTTTATCCTCTCTAGATTTCACTCCAAAACTTTGTGAAAATTCCTTTATAACTTTTTCAGCAAACTGGTTATAAAACTCCACTTTTTCTTGCTCAGTCATTTTATTAAATGGACTCAATGCTTCTTTTAATTTTCTTTGCATAGAAATATCCAGTTCTAACTGCTTACCATTAATACGTTCTTTTGCTGAAACATATAAAAACGGATGATTGTTTAAATAAATGGCATCTCCTTTATTCAAACTGAATAAATACTGTGCATCTTTCACATCAAGTTTTGGATATGTTTTTCGAACAATATTTAAGGCACGCTCATTCATATCTTTATCAGCACTGTTAACATAATCAAACACAGTTTCGTTAAAGACGCCATAGTCTACAATTATTTCACCTTTTTTAACGTGAGCGTAGCTTACTACAATGCCTCGTTTGTTTTTCATTTCTTTATAAACAGCTGTCTTGTTTTTATTTGACTCGTACAGTGGTGTCGAAATTTTAGGTGAAAAAGCGCTTTGTTTGTAGAAGGCGCTTTCTGCACTTTCTACTTTTCTAGAATAATTGAACTTAAAGTTATCCAAATCAAAAAGCAATTTTGAAATCATACCTTCACCATTTTCATTCACATAAGTTTCCATACGCTTAAACAAGAAAAATTCTCTTTTTTTATTATTCTTATTAAAATCACCTAATTGTTTCCATTTTTCACGTACTTTTTCCCACTTGAAGTTAAATTCAAATAAGTTAACATTTGGATAAAAGACCCGTGCTGCTTGATAAACAAAACCATTTAGATAAGCATCTACCGCATGATGCCAATCATTGAGCTGGCGGATTTTAGGTATATCAAACTTGCGTCTGAGTTCAGAAACAATATTCGCTTTCATAGGTACTACTGTTGTTGATGGATATTCCTCTGTTAAAAAGTCACTGACATGAGAAATGATTTGTCTTGTTTCAACAAGTTGTCTTTGAATGAACCCTTCTTTGTCTAAATCATTAAATTCCTTTTTCATTAATCTAGACAATTTACTACTGCTGATTAAGTCGTTTTCATGTAGTAATCTCCAAAATGGTACTAGCTTTCTACTATCAACGAATTCAAGCGGCATTTTATCCCCGGATTTTCTTTGATTGGCATCCTGTTTCACAAGCACCTTATTATTGATACTGTCATCTTTTACAAATGTTCTAGGTAAAATATGATCGATTTCATAAAGTCTGTCATTTGTATCAGAAAGCAATCTTTCCAAGTCTATAGACTCTTTAGTATACATACACTTACCATTTTGATGGATATAGAGCCACAGCTTTGGGTTAGAAAAGTCTAATTCAGGAAAAGCCTTAAGTTCTTCAAATAACGCACTGAATTCTTTATTTCTTTTCAAATTATGCTTTTTAACAAGATCATCCCAAAGTTCACTTCTAGATTTTTGACGTTTTCCTTTTTCTTGATCTTCAGTCGCAAATTCAATAACGATTTTTTCCGGCTCCCCAAAAATACTAGTGATTTCTCTCACCATTTTTATCGCATTCCATATACCTTTTTTAAGTGCTGGAGAAGTTCTTAAATCTGCAACATCCTTATAAGATATTTTCGCGTTTTTTACCTTATTGCTGTTCTTAATAAATTGATCAAACCCTAAAGATTTATCTGTAATGATTTCCATAAAATTATTTTCGGTTCTATACATTAAATCAATCACAGATTGACCATTTACTTCCTTAGTTAATAACTTTTCACTTAATTTGCCCCAGCCAGAATAGTTCAGCTTCAAAATTCGGTTAATTTGCTCATCTGTCACGTTTTTATATTTTTCTTCAATTTTTTCTTTTAATATCGCTTTGTCTTCAAAAATGGTAATCCACAGCACTAATTCCTCAATCATATTACGGTTATCCTCAACAGAACCAAAAATTGCTTTCATGTCATTATAAGTAGAAAGTTTAGACGCAAATTTCGACTCGTTTTGGGTACCGAACACTTTAATGGTTTGTCCATTCTTTTTAGTGAGTGTATTTCTGAATTCTGAGTTTTCAAGTAAGGTGATTAAATCTTTATGAGATACATTCTTTTTATTTTTAAAGAGCTTTTGATAAATAAATTGTTTTACTTTAGGGTCTAATCTATGAATTCTATTTTTCGGTTCATTTTCCCCTCTGAGTTGAACATTATTAAGCTCATTTAATACTTCCATTTCTTGATATAACAAACTTTGTTTCGGTAATACATCCTCTTCTAATAAATACGTACATTTACTTGTCATACGTCGAATGAACTTTTCAGCACTTTGAGATTTATCAACAACTTTTCCAAAATTCCAAGGTAAAACTTTATCATCCGATTTTCGAATCATCCAAGCAAAATCTGATTGTCCATTTTTTCGAGCAAGCGGACCTACGTAGTAAGGAATTCTAAAGGAAATTAATGTAATGACTTTTTCTATCATCTCGTCAGTGATTTCAGTATAATACTTTTGCTGATTTCTAAGAATATTTTCCGCTTCAAACACATTATTTTGATACGGTATACTCGCATTATCAGTCGTATTTTGAATAACTAAAAACTTGTGCTCATCTATTGAATTTAATACTTCATCATATTCTTTTGGCACCAATTTTTTTAAATCTTTCATCAATTTTTCATACTGATCCTTAGGATGAATTAAATATTGATCAAACCTAGAAAGTTTACCAAATGCTGCTGCATCAGGTTTCTCATTGTAAGCTCTCATATCTTCTTTGCTTGTAACGAAAAACTCATGATATTTATCTTGCTTATGGTTGTAAACTATATCTTTAATAAGTTTCAACTGATCTTTAAATGTATCATAATCTCTTCTCTTTGCAGCTGATATACTTGCAGCACCCTTTAGAATTCTATCTAATACAACTCCCATATTAAAAGTGTTTGCAGCTTCTATAAAATTCAACTGTTCATCTGATAAAAATTCAGAAAGATTTTCATAATAATCCTCAGATAATGAAATTGAATCACTACCAGTAGTAGTATCTTTAATTTCATCAGTGTTTTCCATTTTTTCAAATAGATTACTTTGTTTAAATTTCAATCCAAGAAGCATTTTGAACAATTCAGCATGAGCTTTTGAAACATTCTTCTTTAAATAATTCAGTTTATCTTTTCTAGTTAATTGCTGATCTTTCAGCGTATCAACAATCACTCTAACATCATTATTAGCAATCACATTTTCGTAAGGATTGATATTCTGATACAAGGTTAACAATTCTGATAGTTGTACTTCATTATCCACTGTTTTTCCTTGATTAAAATTTAAGTTGTTAAATAAAAAGTGGCCACGATATTTGACTAAGTGGTAAAGTGCTAAGAAAATTAATTCCGGTTCAAATTTCTTTTCAGGTTGTTTTTGTATAGCTTGTTGTAAATGATAAATTGTAGGGTGTTCTTTTGGATTTTTACCTAATGACTTCATCACTTCTGATAAACTGCGGTGCTTAAAATCCTCATTCGAATTTTTCCATTTATGTACGTTTAATAATTGATAAAAATCAGGGTTTTTTACGAGCGGTGCGACTGCTTCTTGCAATAAACCTAATCGTTTAATCCTTCTGTTATTGCGTCTTCTTGCATTTCTGAATCCTCTTCTTTCAGCTGCAGTTTCAGCAGCTTCAAATATAAAAACACCGATTGCATCTTTATCATGGTGTTTTAGAATATTAAAATCCAAGTCCATACAAGCATATCCAATACTTGCAGTTCCAATGTCTAAACTAAGAATGTACGGGTTTGTTTTCTTCATCTTATCACCTGTATAGTTTTATTAATGCAATTATCTCAAAATTGTTTCAATTTAGAAAGTAATATGTTATTCTTAAAAAGAAGTTTACTTCATTCTAAAAGATCATAAATAAGTTAAAACAAGCTTAAAGCGAAAATGTAGCTTAAATGCTAACGTCTTGCTGTGTCAGCAAGACTCTTTTTTTATGCTTTTTTATCATTTCATTGTTATATTCTATATTCTTTTATTTCATAATATACAAAAGCACTGGGCAATCATTCGTCTTAAATACCACCCAAACAACGCTATCTTAATGTGATTGGATAATTATCATAGGACTCATAAATCAATGAACATTGAAAAATAAAAGGAATGGATTCTTCCATTCCTAAAAAGCTACAGATTATTGGGGGACCTAACCTTTTATGAACTTTATACCTTCATATTGATTAGATCATAAAATACATTCTCTGATAAGATTTGTAAATCTTGACCTTCTAAAATATATTTTTCTGCTTTTTTCAATTTTGAAGATTTATCACCCTTTAGATTAGAATTATAATCAAAATTACCCAATATTAGATAATTCGTTTTTTTAGTAACACCATTTGCATTAATACCACCGATATCCGCTATTATTTGCATTGCTTCTTTCCTTGTCATGTGTTCTAACTTTCCAGTCAATACACAGACTTTTTCATAAAGTAAATTGTCAACTTGATGTTTGTCTGTATTCCCGACAATATCATTTGCATTTAAATTTGATGATTTCTTACAAAAATCTATAAAGTTTTGAACTGTCCCGTATTTTATAATAGTTGCTTCTTTAAGACTCTCAAAAACTTTGGAAGTCAACTCCACATCAAACATAGCTCTATGGGTAGTGTTATATTCATAATTAAAATATTCAACCACATCTTTTAGTTTATGATGTTTTAATTGAGGTAGTAATCTTCTAGATAATCTCAATGTATCAATGAAATCATTACCAAACTTAATATCGTGATTTCTTAGTAAACTATCGTATATAAAATTGATATCAAAATGAGCATTATGGGCTACTACCGTAGAATTACCAATAAAATTATAAAAGTCAACCACTACTTCGTTTTCAAAACGTGCATCCTTAAGCATTTCATTCGTTATACCTGTTAATTCAGAAATAAAACTGTCTAAAGAATGTTGTGGGTTAATTAGTTCATGAAATCTTGCTTTCTCAATCCCATTTGTATATTTTATGCCAGCTACTTCTATAATTGAATCATACTTTGCGTCAAGCCCTGTCGTTTCAATGTCAATAACAACATACTCGCTAGGGAATTCTAATAAGTTCTTCCCTTTTTCTCTCTGTATTTTTTTACTTTTATATATACCATCTATTGAAATCTCAAACATAAATCAGTCCCCTTTCTTTATATCTAATTTAAATTAACAATTGTAATTTGGCTAGAAAAAATTTTAAAACATTCTAACTTTACTCAAAAATCCCTTGAAACGAATTTCATTCATCTCAAGGGATTTTAATATTAGATATTGAGTTTGTGCTTATTTACGCTTCTCTCTTACGAATATCTTCAAGTATTTCCTCAAAGTAATCTGGAAGAGGTGCTTTTCGTTCGATGTATTCACCAGTAACTGGGTGTATGAAGCCGATGACACCTGCATGTAAGGCTTGTCCGCCGATATCCATTGTTTTCTTTGGTCCGTATTTAGGGTCGCCGACTAATGGGTAACCGATGTATTTCATGTGTACACGAATTTGGTGGGTACGTCCTGTTTCAAGTTCGCATTCTACTAATGTGTAATTGTTAAAGTGTTCTAACACATTAAAGTGTGTAACCGCATCTTTGCCGTCATCGACGACTGCCATCGCTTGGCGGTCGATTTTGTTTCGGCCGATCGGTGCGTCGATTGTACCGTAATCATGCGGGATATTGCCGTGAACAAGCGCAGTATATTTACGTGTTACGGTTTTATCCATTAATTGTTCGACAAGGCCGCGGTGAGCCACATCATTTTTCGCAACCATCAATAAACCAGATGTGTCTTTATCGATACGGTGTACGATACCAGGTCTGATTTCACCGTTAATACCGCTTAAATCTTTAATTTGATACATTAAGCCGTTTACTAATGTACCTGTATAATGACCGGGTGATGGATGAACCACCATACCTTTAGGTTTATACACAATCGCAACGTCTTCATCTTCATAATAGATATCAAGGTCTAAGTTTTCCGGTTTGATATCCGCTTCAACTGTTTCCTTCTCAGTCACTTCTAATGCATCATTTTTTCTTAATTTATAATTGGCTTTCACCACTTTATTATTCACACGCACTAAATCTTCTTTAATCCAGTCTTGGATTTGGCTGCGTGACCAATCTGAGTTCTGTTCAGGCAAGAATTTATCTATACGCTGACCAACATGTTCATCTTCTGTTATTTGATAATGAAATTGAGTCATTTCAACACTCCTTTACTTCACTTTACTTTTCTTCGAATCAAAGATTATCAAGATTAATATTAAAATTACACCTACTGTCAAACTAGCATCTGCGACATTAAAGATTGGGAAATCATAACCGAATATATACGTATCAATGAAGTCCACGACTTCACCATTTCTCATACGATCAATAAAGTTGCCTAATGCGCCCGCAAATAATAAGCTGATCGCAACTTGCATCCAGAAATTGCCTTTCGCTTCTTTAATGTAGAAAAAGATTAACAGACCTAAGACAATAATAGTCACAATAAAAAAGAAACTCATTTTGCCGCTTAAGATTCCCCAAGCAGCACCTGTATTGCGATGTGATGTAATATTTAAAAAGCCGGGAATTACCGAATAAGAATCTCCCACTGACATAGTTTTAGAAATAAATGCTTTGGTTACTTGGTCTAAAATCAGTATCGCAAGTGTTACGAATAATGAGATACTGATAAAATATGGTTTTCTCATGTCTTCCTCCTTGAAGCATCCGATAAAAACACGCGCTTATCTTTGCTTCACACTTCTTCTTAACAACATTGTATATTATAACAAATTGCCAGTAGAACAGATACTAAAATTATCAATTAAACATCTTTAGTATCTTGTACTTTCGGATTCTTTTTCGGATGAATATAATGATAATCTTGAACGCGTTCAGGTTGAATCGTACGTGAAGTAATTTTGTGCGGTGCCTCGTAATTCATTTCAGTCACATATAATGCACCATTGTCGTGAATGGCTTCTATATAAGCCACATGCCCTTGTTCTCCTCTAGGCGACTGCATTAATGACTTAACTTTCGGCTGCTGGTTCACTTGATAGTCATCTGCTTCAGCTTTATCAGCCCAATACTTCGCATCGCCCCAGCTTTTGCCAATCATATTGCCGTCTTTTTTTACTTTTTCAAAGACATAATCTGTACATTGCCCTTTATCATAAGGATTGAAGGCCATTGGGTCAGGTTTCATTTGTTCGATATAGTGTTCAATGTCGTCTTGATGGTCAACTGCCACATAAGCAGCACCTCCAAGTACAACCAGCAGTGCACCTGCTGAGATTAGTTTCTTCAATCGTTATCAAACTCCTAGATAATTAAATCGAAATTCTATGCCGTCTGGTCCTTTCAGCCATTTATGTGTACTAGCTGGATAATGATAATCTACCAGTGCCAAGCCATAGGTATCATCACTTTCCATCCGCTGCATGCTCGACATCCAATGATTGACTGCCAAGTTATGATGATAACCGCCTGTAGACATAAACAATGAAGTTTTATTAACATAAGACGATTCTTCTAAACCAAAGTGTTTTAAATAATAGTCTTTGACTTCAGATAAGCGTACCGTCTTCAAATGAACATTCCCGATTTGACTGTCTGACGGCATACCTTGCCAACCTTGCTTGCTGCGCAGATTCATTAATTTAGATGCATATAAATGACGTGTATCCATAATTACACGATTTTCTTTATCAAATTCCCACGTTTCTTCTGGCGCATCCGCATAAAATTCAAAGCCGTTGCCTTCTGGATCGCTGAAGTATAGTGAAGTACTGACATCATGTTCTGCCCCGTTCAGCACAATATTATTTTCTGTAAGATGCGCCATTAAATCCGCTAATTCGGAATGCGAACCTAAACGAATACCGATATGGAATAGTCCTGCTTCAGACACTAACGGTTCTCTCCCATGATCTAATTGGCGCAATGTAATACGGTGACCAGAATCTCCTACTTCATATTGTATAGAAGTATACGTCTCATTCATCACATTAAAACCTAAAAGGTCTTCATAGAAAGATTTTAACGCTTCTTTATCTCTGACATTCAAGGTCACACCGTTGACGTAATTTTTCACTCGATATTGACTCAATTTCGCCGCTCCTTTCTGTCTATTTTCAAATTGACGTTCAATAAGGGTAATCTCCATTATAACGAGTTTTAAACTGAATTACTTATGATTGGCTCAAAAAATCGCTTGTAAAAAAAGTTGTACGCACCAAAAAAGCACTCTGAATTAACAGAGCGCTTTTAAAGTGTGTACTGCAAGTACTATTTAATTAATGCCTCCACTATTAAAGTGAAGCTACAACGCCTTGGCAGCGTGGGCAAAGATGATCTAGACCATTTGCTGAACCAAGTTCAGTGCTGTAGTTCCAGCATCTTTCACATTTTTCACCATCAGCGTGTACGACTTTGATGTCGCCGTGATAGTATTCAGTACCATCTTCAACTTTGTCCTCAACTTCAACTTGAGACACGATGAATAATTGATGCAAGTTTTCGAAGTCTTTTAAGAAGGCTTTCGCATCAAAGTGTTCATTGTTTCCGATGATCACTTTAGCTTCTAATGATTTACCGATAACTTTGTCGTTACGTGCACTTTCTAAAGCACGGTTGACATCGTCGCGTAATTTCATGAAGCCATTCCATTTTTCTAGTAATTCTGCGTCTGGTTCAACAACTTTCGGCATGTTAGCTAAGTGTACACTTTCTTCTTCAACATGAGGGATATAAGACCAAACTTCTTCAGCAGTATGCGCTAAGATTGGTGCTAATAATTTTGTCATGTCGACTAAAATTTGGTATAACACCGTCTGCATGCTGCGGCGTTTAGGTGAATCTTGTTTTTCGATGTACAAGATATCTTTACCATAATCTAAGTAGAAGTTACTTAACTCAACGTTGATGAAGTTTTGAACTTCTTGATAGATGTTTAAGTAGTCGAAGTTATCATAATGTTTAATGATGTTTGCTGTGAATTCGCGTAAACGATTCAATAAATAACGGTCGACTTCTAATAATTCAGATTCAGGCAATGCATCTGTATTCGGATTGAAGTCATTGACGTTACCTAACATGAAACGTAATGTGTTACGGATTTTACGGTAAACATCTGCTGTTTGTTTTAAGATTTCATCTGAGATACGAACGTCTGCTAAGTAGTCTACACTGCTTACCCATAGACGTGCGATATCTGCACCTTTTTGTTTAACGATTTGATCAGGAACGATAACGTTGCCTAATGATTTACTCATTTTCTTACCTTCTCCGTCCATTACGAAACCGTGAGATAATAAGAATTTATAAGGTGATTGGCCGCGTGTCGCAACTGCAGTTGTGATAGAAGAGTTGAACCAGCCGCGGTATTGGTCACTGCCTTCTAAGTAAAGGTCAGCTGGGAATGATAATTCCGGACGTGTTTCTAATACACCGCGGTGTGATGAACCTGAGTCGAACCATACGTCCATGATATCTTCTTCTTTTGTGAATTCGCCGTTCGGGCTGCTTGGATGTGTGTAACCTTCAGGCAATAAATCTTTTGCGTCACGGTCGAACCATACATTTGAACCATATTTTTCAAATAAGTCTGCGATATGGTAGATGATTTCTTTGTCCATGATGATGTCGCCGTTTTCTGCGTAGAATACTGGTAATGGCACACCCCATACACGTTGACGTGAAATTACCCATTCACCGCGGTCGCGGATCATGTTATAGATACGTGTTTTACCCCAATCTACTTTGAAGTGTGTATCTTCGATAGCATCTAAGATATCTTGACGTACTTTACTGATAGATGCGAACCATTGCGGAGTCGCACGGAAGATAACAGGTTTTTTCGTACGCCAGTCATGCGGATAACTATGTGTGATGAATTGTAATTTCAATAATGAACCATTTTCTTTAAGCAAGTCAGTAACTGCTTTGTTGGCTTTGTCATAGAACATACCTTCGAATTGTCCGCCTTCTTCAGTGAAGACCCCTTTATCATCTAAAGGACTGATTACAGGCAAGCCGTATTTTTGACCTACGATATAGTCATCTTCCCCGTGTCCAGGAGCAGTATGAACACAACCTGTACCAGCGTCAGTTGTTACGTGCAAGCCATTGATAACTAAAGAAACACGATCGATAAACGGATGTTGTGTTTCCACATATTCTAATTCTTTACCAGTGAATGTTTTTTCTAATTCAATGGCATCTTTATCCCAGCCTAGTTCTTTTGCAACTTCTTCAACTAAGTCTGCACCGACAACGTATTTTTCACCGTTCACATTATATTGACCGTATTTCAAGTCAGGGTGTACAGTGATCGCAACGTTTGAAGGTAATGTCCAAGGAGTAGTAGTCCAGATGATGAATTTCGCATCTTCATCTACAACGCCTTTGCCCTCTTTTACGTCAAAAGCAACGTAGATAGATGGTGAACGTTTATCATGATATTCGATTTCTGCTTCAGCTAATGAAGATTCACTTGAAGGTGACCAGTAAACTGGTTTTTTACCTTTGTAAATTAAACCTTTATCTGCCATTTCACCGAATAAACGGATTTGTGCAGCTTCATATTCAGGTTTTAAAGTGATGTATGGATCGTTAAAGTCGCCATTCACACCTAAACGTTTGAAGTCTTTCTTTTGAAGTTCGATTTGTTCTAAAGCGAATTCCTTACATAATTCACGGAATTCAGAAACAGGCATTTCTTTACGTTTAACACCTTTTTTTGTTAATGCTTGTTCAATCGGCAAACCATGTGTATCCCAACCAGGAACATATGGTGAATAATAACCTTGCATTGATTTATAACGTACAATGAAGTCTTTTAAAATTTTATTTAAGGCATGACCCATGTGCAAGTTACCATTCGCATATGGCGGTCCGTCATGTAAAATATAAGTTTCATTTCCCTTGTTTTTCTCTAAGATTTTGTGATATAAATCTTGTTCGTCCCATTGTTTTTGGATTTCTGGTTCTTTCTTAGGTAATCCCCCTCGCATTGGGAAGTCTGTTTTCGGCATTAGTAGCGTGTCTTTGTAGTTCATTAATTTTCACTCCTTAAAATATAAAAAAGAACTCTAAGTTCAATTAACAGGGACGAACAACCGCGGTACCACCCTGATTAACTCAACTTAGAGTTCTCTTAATTCTTACTAATATAATGTTGAATAAGACAGTGATATAAGAATTAAACATATATTAGGCTCACACCATCCCTAACTCGCTGTTATGTTAATATGCGACTTAATTCTTACGCGTCTGTCTCATGACTTTGTTTGTTATTTATTTTCTTTATCTTTCGCTTCTTGTACAGGTTCGCTGCCTTCTTGCGCTTCAGCTTTTTGTGCTTGTGCTTGCTGCTTTTCTTGTTCAGTTACATCATTTTGATGCAGATGCTGGAAGTTTTCTTCTGTCACTTGTTGTGCATCCAAGTCATAGTTTAATAAATAATCCCAATCATCATTCTTCAATAAATCCAACTGAGCTTCAACCAGCATACGGAAACGAGAACGGAAAATTTTAGATTGACGTTTCATATCTTCTGTTTGGAATGAAAGTCTTCTTGCTTTTTCCACACCATCGTTTACAATACGATCTGCTTCAGCTTTTGCTTTTGATACAATCGCTTCAGCTTCTTTCGTTGCTGCTGCTTTTGTTTCTTGGCTTGCAGTTTGTGCTTGTACTAAAGCATCGCTTACAGATTGTTGTACTTCTTTGTAAGCTTTTAAGTTGTTTTCTTTTTCTTCAACAACTGTTTCCAATTGTTTCTTTTGTTCTTTTAAATGTTCAATTTCTTGGCTAAGCTGGCTTAAATAATCAGCGACTTCTGTTGGTTCCAGGCCATTCTTAGTTTTTGAAAATTCTTTGTTTTTAATTTCGTTCGGTGTAAAAGACATCTTATATTGTCCTCCTTAATCATACACTATTTGAATAAAGTTTCATATACTATGCGCAGTTTGTCTTTCTTTGTTTTATGACCGATTTCAGTCACTCTCGCACGGCCATGTCCTTGTATCGACAGCAAATCTCCAGGTTCAAGTTGGAAATCTGGACGTTCAATAATTGTATGATTCACTTTGATACGTTTCTTTTCAATATATTGTTTCGCAATTGAACGTGATTTACGAATCATTTCCTTCAGTACAACATCTAAACGCATTGCACTGACAGTAGCTTGATGTAAAGTCCAATTCTCTTTTGATTGTATCATATCTTCTAGTGGAACTTCATGCAGTTTGACCGGAACACCCTTGATTCGCTTTAATTCCAACATTATATACGATTTAATATTCTTTGTCAAAATAAACTGAATTTTATCGCCTACAATAATATCGCCCAATTGATCTCTTTCAATACTTAAAGACATCAACGTCCCTAACACATTGCGGTGATCGATTGTCGCAAACTTTTCTGGATATTCTAAATCAAGCAGCACCAGCTCAAAATCTTCCTCTGCCGGTGTGAAATAATCTGGTGCAATCACAGCACGTTTTCGTTCGCTTGAAGGCTGCCCGCCATTAAAGGTGACATGCAGGTCATCATAACTGCCTACAATAACCTCTAAAATATATTGTGCGCGCGGATCTAGGAAATGCGTCAGTACCGGCGCATAGTTGCGCTCGGCTTGTTGTACTTTATCGATTAACATGGTAATTATCGGTTGTTCTTCTCTTCTGAAATGCTGATAGATATCTATGTCTATTCACCTCTTTACAAAATAAAAAAGGTAAGCCTAGTCGTTTGAAGCTTGGCGTACCTTTTTAGAAATGATATTAAGCTAATTGTTGTAAAATCAACACGAATATAGCATGAAGTCCTTTTTGGAAGAAAATAAGGACAAAAATTGCTGCGATACTTGAAATATCAATCATACCGATCGGCGGTATGATTTTACGAAACGGTGCTAAAAACGGTTCGTAGATTTTATGCAGGAATCTGCCGAAGGCTGAACCTTGTGCATTTGGAATCCATGACATAAAGAAGTAGATAATCATACCCCAATAATATACCGTAAGCAATATCTCTATCACACTAAATACAAGACTTAAAAATCCAACTAAACTCATAGACGTTTACCTCATTCATAATCAAATTCTGACGTGTCTAAGTCTTCTGTAATACTGCCGGCAACTTCTACATTATCCGGTGTACATAAGAAGATATCATTACCTACACGTTGAATATCCCCGCCGATTGCATAAACTGTACCGCTTAAGAAATCGATAATTCTTTTTGCGGATACGTTATCAATACGCTGCAAGTTCACAAGTGTGGCACGTCTGTTTTTCAACTCATCCGCAATATCTTGCGTATCTGAGAACACGCGCGGCTCGAATAAACACATTTTTGAACTTTCATGCAAGTTCGCTGCGTTCATATTCACGACATTTCTAGCAGAATCATTGGATGTTTGATTAGCCATATGATACTTCCTTTCATTGGAAGACGACTGCAATCTTTTACCTTGCGTTTGACGTTTCGGGACAGTCTTAATTGCACGCTGTCTTTCATTATAGTAATTATTGTTTTGTTGCGGTGATGTATGCTGACTTTGAGAAGGTTGTTCTGGTTGCGGCTCAGGCTCTGGTTCAGCTTGTACTCTGTTTCTGTTTTGCTGCTGGTGATCAGCAACTTCTTCTTCCTCTTCTATCACAAAAAAATTGCTAAATAGGTCTTTTAAAGCCAAGTGGCTCACTCCTCTTTTCCTACTAATTTAGTACCGATTCGTACAAAAGTTGCGCCCTCTTCTGCAGCAATTTCATAATCATTGCTCATGCCCATAGATAATTCAGTGCACGGCGCATAGTCTAAGTTTTTTGCTTTGATTTCATCGCGTTTATTTCTAAGTTTTTCAAAAATGCCTCTGATTTCTGATTCGTCATCAGTATAAGGTGCCATTGTCATCAGACCTACGACTTTAATGTTTTCATATTGTTCTAGCAATTCGATGAAAGCATCCACTTCTTCTAATGCAAGACCATGTTTGCTTTCTTCTTCTGAAACATTCACTTGAACAAAACATTTCACAACATGTGATGCACGTTTATTGATCTCTTTCGCTAAGCTTTTGCGATCTAATGCGTGCAGATAGTCGATGTCATCGATAACTTCTTTCACTTTACGTGATTGCAAAGTGCCGATAAAGTGCATAACAGCGTCATTCGGCAAAGCTTCATGCTTCTCTTGGAAACCTTCTAAACGGTTCTCGCCGAAGTGTCTGATACCGGCATCATATGCTTCTTTAGCTCGCTCTATTGTAACATATTTTGTTACAGCAATCACGTTAGGTCTGGCAGTACGATTTGCTTTTTCCAAACTTTTTGTAATATGGTCGTTGATTTGTTCTAGATTTTGTTTCACATTCATTTCAATTACTCCTTACTTCTACTGTCCAATAAATGCTAACATCCGGCCAGTCTTACTCTTCTCTACCCTATATGAAAAGAATAAGTCTAAGTTTTCAGATGTCGCATATTCTGTCACATCAATATTTGCTTCAGGTACACCTGCTTGAATTAATAATCGGCGATTGGCCTCTTTTAAATCAATTCCGTGTCGATCGCTTCCGCGTGTTTCTATAAACGCACTTGCATCCACAGGCAGTGCTTCAAACTGTGCTTTGATATCATCATTGATTTCATAACTGTTCGAAGTTGCAGGACCGATGACTACTTTCAAGTCTGCTAAATCAAAATCAATTTGTTTAAGTATTTCCTCAGAAATACGTCCGACAGTCCCTTTCCATCCTGCATGAGCAAGACCGATAAAATGATGCTTTGTGCTGTAAAAATAAACTGGCACACAATCTGCATAACACATTGTCAGCAGCAAGTTTGAATCATACGTATAAAGCCCATCTACACCGTGCAGAGCATCTGTTAATGTATCAATGTTCGTATTCGCATCTTTTGTTGTCACTTCAACGACATGATTGCCATGCGTTTGTATCGGGAAGACCCATTGCTTTCTGTCAAAGCCGATGGCTTGTGCAAGTGTCTGCTGATGCGCATGTACATTTTCAGCCTTGTCGTCGATATATAATGCCATATTAAAAGCATTGCTGGGATATGGACTCTGTCCATCTTCTCTTGTCGTAAATCCCAATGTAATTTGATCTGACTTTGCGTCAGTATGTTCTAAGTAATGTGGTTGCTTCGTAAATTTCTCTGGCATAACTATCTCTCCTGTTTATTAATAGATGCTATACTTACGTACCTTATCAACTTAATAGTAAGACTTACACACTCAAAATTCAAATATATAAAAAGTGTCACCAGATCCATCCGATCTGATGACACTTTAGATTATTGTTCTCACTAGACCACTCGATGACCTGTTGCATCTAATCTTGCGTGATACTATGGTTGATTGCTCAATGCAAACTCTATAGAAAGATATTAACGTCTAGTTCTTCTTGAACGTCTTTCTTCTCTGTTTCTGATGAAACTTGGAATATCATCTTCTTTAGTAGTGTGTGTTCTTGATTCGCTTGTTGATTCAGAACTATGAGATCTTGGCGCATGTCCGATTCCTTCGTCATTTGAAGTTCCCGCACTGCTTGCGCTTGATCCGAAACCTGTATTAGATTGTTTGCGTGCATGTGTTGCTGGTTTGTCTTCGAAACCAGTCGCAATCACTGTTACCACGATTTCATCTTGTAATTCAGGGTTGATTACTGTACCGAAGATCATGTTTACATCTTCATCAGCCGCATCTTGAACGATGTCTGCAGCTTCTTGTGCTTCGAATAAAGATAATGATTCTCCGCCTGTAATGTTCATTAGGACACCTTGTGCACCAACGATTGATGTTTCAAGCAATGGAGATGAAATAGCTTTTTTAGCTGCTTCAACTGCACGGTTTTCACCAGAAGAAACACCGATACCCATTAACGCTGAACCTTGGTTAGACATAATTGTTTTTACGTCTGCAAAGTCAAGGTTTACTTCACCTGAAACAGCGATTAAGTCAGAGATACCTTGTACACCTTGGCGTAATACGTTATCTGCTTCTTTGAATGCTTCCATCATTGGCGTTGATTTGTCAACGATGTCTAATAAGCGATCGTTTGGAATTACGATTAATGTATCCACAGCTGCTTTCATTGATTCTACCCCTGCAGCAGCTTGTGTTTGACGTTTGCGTCCTTCGAAACTGAATGGGCGTGTTACAACACCTACTGTTAAAGCACCCATTTCTTTTGCGATTTTAGCAACAACCGGTGCAGCACCTGTACCAGTACCGCCACCCATACCAGCAGTTACGAATACCATGTCAGCGCCTTGAATTGCATCTTCAATTTGCTCACGTGATTCTTCGGCAGCTTTTTTACCGATTTCAGGGTTCGCGCCAGCACCTAAACCGCGTGTTAACTTTTCACCGATTTGGATTCTGGACTCAGCTTTAGATAAGTTTAATGCTTGACCGTCAGTGTTGATTGAAATAAATTCAACATTGTTCATTCCGTGGTCAATCATTCGGTTTACAGCGTTGTTACCACCGCCGCCAACACCAATGACTTTTAAAGTCGCTAAATGATTAAATCCTTGTTCAAATTCTAACATTTAAATTTCCTCCTAGTTTTAATGGGCAATCAATCAAATAGAGATTTCAATAATTTTTTAAATTTGCTCTCTTCTTGTTTCTCATGAGATTGGTCTGAGTTATAATCACTATCTTGCTTAGGATGTGTTTCTTTCGGTTCAGAAACCGTTTCATCCCCTTCAGTCGGTTCTTCAGCAACAGGCTCGTCATGAGACGGCTTGTTTTGTTTCTTCTTGAACCAGTCGAAACCGCTTGATTTTTCAGTATACTCTTTAGGGTTCGACTCTATGACTTCTTCTTCAAATTCTTCATTATCATGATTACTAATTGTAACATAATCTAATAATTCATCAAAAGCGATACTGCTGGAAATCGTTGAAATTGCTGAAGAGAATTCAGGTTTTCTGATTCCCATTTGCGAAGGTGTATGTATTCTAACCTTCTCATTAACCATATCTTGCAGTAATTCACGAACACCTAATAAGTTGGCTGAACCGCCTGTTACAACAAATCCGCCGTTTACTTTTGTTAAACCGAGTTCTTGCAATAAGTCGAAGACATTGAAGAAGATTTCCTCTACACGTGCTTCAATAATATCTGCTAAATCTTTTTGTGTAAATTGTGCATCCTCTTCGCTATCGATTTGTTCTACTGTGAAAACATCTTGGTCTGATGCTGAATTGTAGAAAGCGTGACCGTATTGATGTTTGACTTTCTCTGCAGTATCAAATGAAGTGTTCAGACCTTGTGCAACATCGTCTGTGATGTCGCGTCCGCCCATTTCAATTGAATCCGCATCCACTAAGTCGCCGCGTTCGTAGAACGCCACTTGTGTCAAGTCTTGACCAATGTCAATCACACATGCGCCAAGTTCTTTCTCAGTCGGTGTAAGGATTGATCCGTAGTTGTATGCATCAGAATAAACATCTAATACATCTACACCGCACGCTTCCACACATTTAATCAAGTTGACTAGAATTGATTTTTGAATGGCAATGACGCCTGCTTCCACTCTTAAAGAGTGTCTTGCAATCAATTCTTTAGGATCAGAAACTTCATTGTCGTTATCAACGATGAAACGAATTGGGAATGTATCCACAACTTCAGTTTCTTCAACATCATTTTTGTCTCTGATGCCTTCTAATACTGTTTCAATATGTGTTCCTTTTACTTCTGTATCTTCATAAAATTCAATTTCATTGGTTTCATCAAAAACTTCAGTAGCGACAATCGGCAATTTCAAGAAGACTTCTTTAATGTCAACGCCAGATGCGATTGAAGCTTTCTTAATTGTATCTTTAACAGCTTGTTTAGCTAAATCAAAATCATCGATTAAGCCGTTTTTAATTCCGCTAGTATAGGTTTGTCCTGTACCTATCACATTAATTCCATTATGAAATTTTTCGCCTACTATTGTTTTTACACTAGATGAACCAATATCTACACTTACATAGTAATGTTCCTCCATAGATAGGCACCTCCTGACAATTTCTTTAAAAAATACACTATAGTTAGTTTACAATACGTTTCTATGGTTGTGAACTATAAACACATGATATTCAAGACTTTTTTAATTATTTGTACTACTTTCTTTCTTTGACTTATCATTCTTTGACTTGTCATCGTTTGTTTGATCATTAATTTTGTTCAATGTTGCTTGTAATTCGTCTTTCGCTTTATCTTCCATCGCTGTGCCTTCTTTAAGTTTCATACTGCTGTCTGAAGACGTTGATGAACCATCTTGATAAGGAATAAATGATGCGCCGACTGATAAATCAATGTAACCTGATTTTTTCAGTTCTCCGGATGCATCTCTGTCTAACGCACTTGCCATATCCGGATAATACTTCATTTTATTCGCAATTGTATTCATATTGCCGATAACTTGAATATCATCTTTCATATACAATCTGACTTTATTGCGGCTTTCCTTATCATCTGCGTATTCGACTTCAGAGATTGCTTGACGAATATTTTTCGGCATTTCTGATAAAGCTTGAATGATTTTCTCGCGGTTAGAAGCATTAAAGCCTGAAACCACAGGTGCATCATTCGGCAGTTTCCCTTTATAATCTTTTAAAATATGATCATTTGAAAGGATGGGATGAAACTTCCCTTTTTCTTCAAGCAAACCGACTAACTGATACTCTTTGACTTGCACTTCTAAGTTGTTCGGCAGTTTTCTGTTGATTTGAACATCTTTTACAAAAGGATTTTGTTTCATCTTATCGACAGCCTTGCCTTTGCCGAACATGTAGATTTTAGTATCCTTCTTTAAATTCAAAGCGTTCTTAACCTCTTTATCAGAAAGATAATGATTACCTTTAATATCTACACGGTCAATATTACTGATCGGCGTAAACATATACAACACAATTAAAATAATCAGTGCGATGAGCGTACCGAAGATCGACAATTGGATACGCCGTTGTCTTTCTCTTCTTTTTCGACGCTTTTCCTTGAGGTACTCAGAATCGATTTTACGAACTTTATCCGTCATTAATACATCACACCCCTACTTCGAAGGCAGATGCGAACGGAAGCTGTCGATAAAGACATCGCCGCGTTCTTCAAAAGTATTGTATTGATCCCAGCTGGCACATGCCGGTGAAAGCAAGACTACATCATTAGGTTCGATGACCTCTTGTACTTTGTTAACAGCATCTTTCACATCGGTCGCACGAATCACATACTTGCCTTGACTTTCGCCGAGTTTTGTTAACTTATCTTGTGTTTCGCCGAATGTCAGCATCACTCTTACATTCTTCATGTAAGGAATCAGCTCATCGAAGCCGTTGCCTCTGTCTAAGCCGCCGCATAACCACACAATCGGCTGATCAAATGAATTCAAGGCAAATTGTGTTGCTAACGTATTCGTTGCTTTAGAGTCGTTGTAATATTTGTTCGTTTTGTTAGAACCGATATATTGCAGACGGTGTTTGATACCAGAGAATGTAGTTAATGTATGATTAATCGCATCTACCGGTACACCTGCAAGTACAGCTGCTAAGACTGCAGCTAAGATATTTTCAAGGTTATGCTCGCCAGGGAGCACAATATCATCTTTATGAATGAGACGTAAACCATTCAACATGATATAGCCGTCTTTGATGTAAATACCGTCAACTTCTTGATTGGTTGAGAAGTAATAGGTTTTAGCTTTTAAATCTTCTGTTTCAATCAAATGACGCTGACTGTAGTTGCAAATCAAATAATCATCTTCTGTTTGATTTTTATAGATACGGCGTTTTGCATTGCGGTATTCTTCCAGCGAACCATGATAATCAAGGTGTGCTGAATAGATATTAGTAATAATCGCAATATGCGGACGATACGTATCAATACCTAATAATTGGAAAGATGACAACTCTGTAATCAAGTAATCATCAGGGTGTGCTTCTTGTGCCACTTTAGATGCTACATAACCGATGTTGCCTGATAACAGCCCCTTGATTCTGCTGTTGTCAAACATGTCTCCAATCAAGGATGTTGTGGTTGTTTTACCGTTCGTACCAGTCACCGCAATAATCGGTGCTTCTGAAACTAAGTAGCTTAATTCAACTTCAGTTAAAATCGTTAAACCGCGTTTTTCTGCTTCTTCAATTAAAGGCACAGTATATGGAATCCCCGGGTTCTTCACGATAATAGGATGATTATCAAGCAATGAGAGCGGATGGTGACCGCCGATAACTGTTAATCCCATTTTCTCTAAATCATTTGCGTGCGGATCTTTGGAAAGGTCGCCGCCATCATTCACAGTAACATCTGCACCTAGATGATGTAATAATTTAGCTGCTTCATAACCGCTTTTCGCTAAGCCAACTACTAAAACATTTTTTCCTTCTAATCCTTTGTATTTAAGCATTTATCAATGCACTCCAATCCATAATCCTATCAAACCTGTAATGAGGCCTACTGTCCAGAATACAGTAACAACTTTCCATTCATTCCATCCGCTTAATTCAAAGTGGTGATGCAGCGGACTCATTTTAAAGATACGTTTTCCGGTTAATTTGAATGATGCTACTTGCAAAATAACAGATAATGTTTCAGCAACAAACACAAAACCGATAAACAGTAATGAGATTTCCGCATTCAGCATAATCGACACTGTTGCGATAATACCGCCTAATGCCAAGCTGCCTGTATCACCCATGAATGTTTTGGCCGGGTTGACGTTATAGAATAAGAAACCTAATAACGCAAAGACCATAATGATACAAAACGTACCCACAGCATGGTCGCCCAGCATAAAGCTCATAATCGCATACATCGCAAATGCGATGATAGATAAGCCGGTTGCCAATCCGTCTAAACCATCTGTTAAGTTCACAGCGTTAGAGAAACCGACTTGCCAGAATACGATAAAGATGACATAAGCGACTGACAATGGAATATGCACTGTCGTAAACGGAATGTGGATGCCTGTCGCAAAATGAATCATATTGAATGTATCACTTAAGATAAAGAAAATAACCGCAATCGCAATTTGCGCCAAGAATTTTTGTTTGCTTGTCAATCCTTGGTTATTCTTCTTAACGACAATAATATAATCATCAATGAACCCGATTAATCCGAATCCTACTGTCACAAATAACAATAAGATGAATGGGTTAGGGTTATTTGAAAAGATGATCGCAATAATCGTAGTGACAATAATACTGATTAAGAAAGTCAGGCCGCCCATTGTCGGTGTGCCTGTCTTTTTCATGTGGCTTTTCGGCCCTTCTTCTCGAATACTTTGGCCGAACTTCATTCTCTTCAGTGTTGGAATCAAAATCGGCACTAATACTGCTGTGATTAATAATGCAACGATTGCTAAAACATAAACCATAGTTATCTCCTTGTTATATATAATTTTAAACACTTATGTAAAGCGAGGCTTGGGTACCGAGGGTACCCTTGCCTCTTCTGTCTATTCTGCTGAAGGTGCGGACAATTCAACTTCTAATTGTTTTTGATCTTTAAGCGGTGTATTCGGACTGATAGATTGTTTAGATACAAATCCATTACCTTTCATTTTAACACTAATTCCAGTTAAGGATTCAAAAGCTAATACATCATCTTTGCCCCAATCTTTCATATCCGGCATAGTCATGTCGCCATCTGTTTTGATGAACACTTTGCTGTAAGGCAATGTTTTTTCGTTGCCTTCAGGCAGCTGCTGCGCCACGTTGTCGCCTTGACCGATGACAACCGGTTTTAAATTCTGAGCTTTAAGTGAATCTTTTGCTTTATCAACAGATTGTCCTGAAACATCAGGCACCTTGCTGAAGGATGCTTTAGATGATGAGTCGCTTGATTTGCCTACATTCAAGTATTTCAATGTATTTTCCATAATTGGATTAAAGGCTTTGCTGACACCCATTTCATACGCTTCTTTTTTGTTTTTCTGAGCCAAGCTCATACCTGCATAAACCACAACTTTAGGATCTTTGCTCGGTGCATGACCGATAAAGCTTGTGAAGTATGGATAAGGACCTTCTACGTAACCGCCGTTTTCCGGATCGGCAACTTGTGCTGTACCGGTTTTACCGCCGATACGGTAGCCTTTGACTCTGAAGTTCTGCGCATGGCTTTTCTCGCTGTTGACAACTAAGTCTAATTCTTTCATCACTTTCTTAGAAGTTGCTTCGGTAATCGGTTTACCAACAATTTCTCTTTTACCTTTATATAATTCTTTATCTTTGACTGGATTATTGATACTGCTGACATACCAAGGTTTAATCATGTTCCCTTTATTGAACATTGCACTTTGTGCTTGCAGCATTTGAACCGGAGTGACTGTTGTTGATTGTCCGAATGCTGATGTTTTTTGTTGCAGTTCATTATCCCAAGCGATACCGCCAGGTGCTTCGCCATCGAATAAACCGCCTGTTTTCTTACCGAAACCGAATTTTTCATACCAAGATTTCATCTTATCAGCACCGACTAAATCTTGAAGGTGCATCATCAATGTATTGGATGAATAAGTGAAACCAAGACTCATTGGAATTTTACCCCAACCGGTACGGTTCCAGTCAGAGATTTCAGATCCCATAATCGTACGATGTCCTGATTTATATTCTTTCTTAGGATCGAATTTGCCTTCTTGAATGGCTGCTGCTAAACCGTAGGTCTTAAATGTAGAACCAGGCTCATACGTGTTTTGATATAAATCATTCGCCCAATTTTTACCGAAGTCTTTCCCCGTTTCAGGATTGAACGTCGGACGTTGGCTGAACGCCAAGATTTCGCCAGTATGAGCATCCATAACGACCACGAATGCATCTTTCGGTGCGAAGTGATCATCGAGCTGATTCAATGCTTCTTCCACAAACACTTGAATATTCGAATCAATAGTTAAATGCACATCTTCACCGCGCTGCGGTGCCACTTCTCGTTTAGAATTCGGTGCAATATAACCCCAAATATCATGAATATATTTTAAAGAACCATGTTTACCAGCTAAATAACTGTCGAAGATTTTTTCAACACCCATCGCACCTTTCAACTCGCCGTTATCCGGATTCTTTTGCGCCATACCGATTAAGTGTGAGGCAAAATTACCGTTCGGATAGAAACGTTCCGTTTCAGGATACAATTTAACCCCGGGTATCTTCATCTTCTCGATTTTATCTTTTTGCTGATACGTCAAATTACTGCCTTTTCGTCCGAACTCTACTTGGAACGCTTTTTTGTTATTCAACATTTTCTCTATTTCTTTCGGTTCCATATCTATAACAGTTGAAAGCTTTTTCGCTGCTTCTTTTTTATCCACGACATGTCGCGGTTTCTCAGAGCCTTCATCCGCTTTTTTATCGATGACTGCTGTCAGCTTGAAGCGTTCAACATCTTCAGCCAGGACTTTTCCGTGGCGGTCATAAATCTTACCGCGTTCCGGTTGTTCTTGACTTTCTACTAAATACTTTTCATTGGCTTTATTGATTAAATCTTGCCCAGATGAATGCCCTGTCAGCATGACAAAGGCATACCTTAAAACCAATAGAAAAAAGAGCAGTCCGAACAAACTGACGAGGAGGACTGCCCCTATTTTATTTTTTTTAATTTTAATTTTTCGCTTCGGCATTATTACGCACTACCTTTACATTATCGTTCTTTAAGCTCATGCCTTGTTTTTGAGCTTTGTCGTAAATGCGTTCATAAGAAGAGTTCTTTTTGATTTCTGACTTTAATGCACTATTTTGACTTGATTGTTGTTCGATTTTGTAATCTAAATCTGCAATTTTCCCTTTAGTGTCATAAGCATCCATTTTTAAAGAAAGTATATAAATACTTACCATTGCGATGACAGCGACTAAAGTTATGTATAATACCTTCTCGAATTTAGTTAGTTGAACAACTACTTTTCTTTTAACTTTTCTGGTTGGCGATGGTTCGGTTTGCGGTACTTGTCTTGCTGGTTCGTATTGCTCGTTATATGGTTCGTAGATCTTTTCAACAGCCATAGCAGCTCGTCACTCTCCTATCATTTTAAAATCTCTGCTACACGCAATTTAGCACTGCGGGCGCGATTATTTTCTGCTAAATCATCATCTGTTGCGGTAATCGGTTTGCGGTTCACGCGTTTTAATTTCGGTGTATATTCCTCTGGAATAATCGGTAAGCCTCTCGGCACTTCCGGACCTTTCTCATATTCTTGGAAGATTTGTTTGCATAAACGGTCTTCTAATGAATGGAAAGTAATCACAGAAATACGTCCGTTAACCTTTACTCTATCGATAGCTTGTTCTAATGAATCTTCAAATGCTTTCAATTCATCGTTGACTGCTATTCTGATAGCTTGGAAGACACGTTTTGCAGGGTGGCCGCCTTTGCGTCTTGCTTTAGCGGGAATCCCTTCTTTAATCACGTCTACCAATTGTAAGGTTGTCTCAATGGGTTCATGTTCTCTCGTTTTTTCAATTCTTCTTGCAATCTGTTTAGAGAATTTCTCTTCACCATAGCGATAAAAGATTCTGACTAAACTTTCATATGGCCACTCATTTACAACTTCATACGCTGATAAAGGCTGTGTTTGATCCATACGCATATCCAGTCTTGCATCTTGGTGATAACTGAATCCTCGTTCAGGCACATCTAACTGCGGGCTGGAAACCCCTAAGTCATAATAAATGCCGTCAACTTTGTCAATGTTCAAATCATCAAGGATTTGATTTATTTCTCTGAAATTGCTATGCACAAATGTGACACGATCTAAGTGGTCCTTTAAGACCTCTTTAGCATTTTCTATAGCTGTCATATCTTGGTCAATCGCAATCAAATGTCCATTGTCGTTAAGTTGATTCAATAAATAAAGGGCATGGCCTGCTCCACCAAGTGTGCAGTCAACATATACACCATCTTCTTTTATATTTAATTCATCAATGGTTTCTTTTAACATGACACTAACGTGATGAAACACTTTCATTCCTCCATTTAAAAATCAAAATCTATCAAATCTTCAGCGATATCTTCGAAACTGTCTTCAGATTCATCATAGAACGCATTCCATGTTGCTCTGTCCCAAATTTCGATACGGCTTGAAACACCGATCACTGTACATTCCTTACTTAAGTTAGCGTACTCCCTTAAATTTTTAGGGATATTGATACGCCCTTGTTTGTCGAGTTCCACTTCAACAGCACCTGAGAAGAACATACGCATAAACTTACGTGCGTCACGTTTTGTCATCGGTAATGACTTCATTTTCTCCTCGATATTCTGCCATTCTTCCATAGTGTATCCGAACAAACATTTATCAAGGCCTCTGGTAATGATAAAACGTTCATTTAATTCATATCTGAATTTAGATGGTACAATCATGCGGCCTTTTGCGTCTAATTGGTGTTCGTACTCACCCATGAACATTTATCTCACCTCACCTTATTTATAATTTACCACAACTCCCCACTATCCTCCACCATTTATGTAAACATATCGAAAAAATTCACTTTTGGCATAAAAAAGACCCGTGCTCCTCACCGCGAGCACGGGCAAACTATTGGTATATTAAGGTTTTATGATAATTTGATCTAAAGTGTAACGAAGTGGTGGATAGGTGGAGGGACTGAACATATCTGTCCCAAATTCATTCATAAATTGCAGCGCATTCCACACTCTTTCTTGAAGTCCTCCCATTGGGTGGAGAGAGTCATTGATTTCTCTGAAATGTTTCATGCTGATTGCATTTTCTCTTTCGATATTCACGAAATAGCGTTTTCGCAAGTAATCATATTGCGATTGATGAATTTGATTGTTTTTATTCACTAAATTTTTATTATCCTCGTTACCCTCTACTTCAGCTAAAAGCTGTTCATACACTTTTTGCTGATTCTCTTTTAACCCATCTAATTGATTTAAGAAAGTTTCAGAAGCATGTGCTCTGATAAACTTATCCTTTTCATCTTCGATGCCGTGCTGAATCACTTCTTCTGCTGTGATATCATAACGTGCTAATAATTTTTCAACACGCTGTGTCAGATAAGTCATCTTCGTTCTCGGCAATACAATCGGCATATCAACACCTAAAACTTCAAATGCTGCTTTTAATTCGGCCCAGTATTTGATTTCGCTTGGTCCGCCGACAAAGCTGACTGTATTAAACAGCCATTCTTCCATGATAGGTCGTGTGACGACGTTATTGGAGAATCTTTCAGGACTTTGTTCTAAAATCTCCAATAAATCTTCTTTAGTATAAGCCGTCTGTGATTTGCTTGTGTAATAGTAACCTTCTTCAAACGTTAATAATTGACGCATGTCATCTTCATGTAAAAACAAATGTACATTTGTATCTGTTTGAATCATTGCATCCATACCTGCACCAACTGAACGTGCTTGCTGCGAACGAAACGCTTGGTCTACTTGTTTGTGCTTTTCAATCATCTCTCTCAAGATTGGCTGTTCTAATTCTCTAAGCTTCTGATCTTGTGCATCTATCAGCAACAAGCCATAGTCTTTGAAAACTTCGTGACATAAAGCTTTAAACATATCCGACCATGTTTCGTAATTTGTGATTATCTCACGCATCATTTGATGCAGCGGCTGCGTATGTTTAGTTTCAGGCAGCTGTACCATAAATTGATCCAATGCATTCAGTAATGCTTCCTTATCAGGTACATAACGCGACACATTGCTTTCAGGCGGTGTCATTGTATGATATTTTACTTTGTGCAATAATGCTTTTTGTTCATTAAAGACATACGTATGATTCACTTCATCGAAGTCATGGTCCTCTCCCGCAATCCAGAATACGGGCACAACTTCTTTGTGATAGTCTTCTTGCAATTCACGGCTTAAATTAACAATTGATAATATTTTATGAAAAGTATACAGCGGTCCCCCGAACAAGCCAGCTTGCTGCCCGCCGATGACTACTTTAGCTCCTTGATTCAATTTATCAATATTATCTCTTTGTTGATCAGATAAATCTAAATCTGACATGTACTGTGCAATAATTGAAGCTAACTCCTGCTCTCTGCCGTTATTCGGCTTGTTTAAAACTGTTTTAAAACTTTCAGGAGACATCGCATCATATTGGTAAAATGAGTTTAACAATGCATCACTTTCTTTTAATTTTGTCAGAAACTGATCATTCTCATTGATTTTTGCGGTTAAACAATCCATACACTTTTCTCCTTAACTACTGAGTTTTCTCAACCATAAGTATAATGTTTATCTATATATAACACAATTTAACGGCTTATCGTATTCAATGCGTGTAAGCGTTATTTATTATATAATGGCTATAACGAAGCAAGGGGGGAGACAGAAATGAGCAACGTTAAACATTTAGATATTAACTATAAGACAGATGAGTTATTTGCGGACTTTAGAGAAACAAGCAATCCTAACCTCGCCTTAATTGATGAATTTGCCGGCGAAATGATTGACGCAAGTTCTGAATCACCATTCTACGGCATTTTTGTAGGGGAAAAAATCGCAGCAAGAATGGCATTATACGAAAATGGCCAAGTTGAAGAACATTACTTCCCAGAGTACGACAATTACTTAGTATTGTGGAAACTTGAAGTACTGCCTTCTTTCCAATCAAGAGGATTAGGTACAGAACTTGTTGATTTCGCTAAAGAAAAACACTTGCCGATTAAAGCAATTGCTAGAAACAAGTCAAAAGACTTCTTCATCAGACATGGTTTCAAAGATACAGAAGCCAAAAACCCTGAGGGTTATGATGTTCTAATTTGGGCACCAGGACATTAATACTTAAAGTTGTAATCAAATATCAGCTTTTTATATGAATACGGTCTCGCATATCACAATGCAAGACCGTATTTTTATTGGATAATAGATTTAACCTCACTCAGATTCTTAATTTCATAATCCGGTTGAATATTTGACGCATTCGCTTTGTTTCTATAGTTAAACCAGCATGTATCAATACCTGCATTAATACCGCCTTTGATATCTGACGTTAAAGAATCACCGATAATCAATGAACTTTCACGCTGTGCATCAATACGGTCGAAGACATAATCAAAGAATTCAGGCATCGGTTTTTGGAAACCTGTCACTTCTGAAATAAAGATATCATGCATGATATTTTCAAGCGGTGTTTGCGTTAAACGACGTAACTGTGTATCCTCCACACCATTTGTCACAATATAAACCTTTGCATGCTGCGACATATATTCAATTGCTTCGATTGTTTGCGGAAAATATTTAACCGGCGCTGTCGCTAATCCATCTCTGAATGTGACATCCGCTTCATGCCCATTCACTTCCATCCCAAAATGCTTAAAGTAATTAATAAAACGCTCCGTCAGCACTTCTTCTTTCGTCAGCTTATTTTCTTGAAATGCTTCCCAATGTGCTTGATTCACTTCTTTGAATAACGCCAAATTTTTCGGCGTCGGTTCTAACTTATATTGCTGCGCAAGGTATTCAAACGCACGATCTTCAGCATCATGAAAATCCACAATCGTATCATCAAAATCTAATAATATCGTTTCATACTTCACAACTTCACCCCCATTATTCCTCATGGTAGTTGAATTTTTAACAACTTGCAATAGCATCCCCCTTTTATATTTTTAATCACACCATGAATGCATCTAACAATAAATTGTGAAACTATAAATTGTCATATATAATCAAAATAATAAACAAAGATAAACAAGCTATTATTAGGGATTGGGGGATACAAATATGACCTTGCATGCTTCTGCTTTTTTAGCCCTATGGCTGCTTTTCACACTCATCTTTATCATCTTTTTATTCTTGACTTTGAATGCATTGGGGAATCAAAACAAATACAAATTCAAACTGACAGTTGCACTCTCTGCGTTAATTCTAGGGCTCGTTAGTTTCGTTGGAATCTTCACTGATCAATCACTCTATCAAAACACTAACAACAATCTATCAATTAAAGACAAACTGCCCTTCCTCAACAACAAAGACAAATCAAAACCATCATCTGATTCAACTATAGTCCTGGATTCAAAAAGAGAATTCACACACGATGAAATTGAAGCTAAAGGATACGAAAGCGTGTACGCCTACTTTCCTTTGAAATTTAAACCCACTACCGCTTCAGGCAAGCCTATAAAAAGCGACGCTGAAAAACTAACGGTCGGCAAAGATATTAAACCAGGCTATTATCGTATTTCAGTTGAAGGCGACCCTCCTTATGGTACCATCGAAATCTTTAACCCATTTGGTGAAGTTGCTGAATTTGCACATTTAACTAAATCTGAAACACCTAAATCATTAACCACATACTTAATTAAAGGACATACACTTAAACTTAATTCTGCAAAGAAAAAGTATAAAACGACATATTCCATCGCTCCAGAAAAGCACATCATGCGTAATACACTGACCGCAGGTACTTATATTGTCGGTACAGATGTAAAACCTGGGCACTATCAAATCACATCAGAAAAAAGCGGAAACCTCATCGTACAAATGCAAAAGAAGCGACGCTATGAACTTAAGTATAATGAACTTTTAGAACAAGATTTTACTAAATCAGTTACATTAGGCAATGGAGATATGGTTTACATTAAAGGGGAAGCGACTGTAAAGTTAACACGTCAATAAGTTGTTTGCCTATTGTTTATCACTGGCGTATAATTAATATCGTATGTATTTAATTATCTTTTGTATTAACTATTCAATAAAGGGTATTAATAGTAATAAGAGATGTATTATAAATAAGGGAGTTGAAACATATGAACCCACGTTTAGAGCGCGCATATCAACAATATATTGAAAAGTTCGGTGAAAAACCGCCGAAACCTTACTTAAGTACATTAAGTAATTATGAAAAAGAAGAAATTCTATTACAACGCATCAGAAACAACACACCATTCTCAGAAAGTAAATATTACCGCAAATTGAACGTACAATAAGCTTTGATGATTGTCAGACGTACCCTAGCAGGTGCGTCTTTTTTATATTTAATTGCTCCTTTTTGTCATCTTCCATATAATATGTTTAACTACACTTAATTTTAAATTTGCTTCATAAATAAACAAAAAAAGGAGCGAGATCTATGATGTTATCCCCTATGACATTCTTATTGTTATGGATTTTATTTTCTTTGCTATTTATCATTTTCACCTTTTTAACTTTAAGCGCTCTCGGTAATCAAACACACTTTAAATTAAGATTGTCTATAGCAACACTTTCTTTCTTGTTAGGTCTTATATGTTTCTTCGGCATTTTCACAGACAATTCCATCAAAACAGACTGGAAACGTATAGGGAGTTTCAAGCCTTCTATTTCCGTCAAAGAAACTTTAAACAACTTCTTTGACAAAAAAGATACAACACCAAAAACGACGAAAAATGATACAGACACACCGCCTGCTCCACCAAAAAACGACTCTAATACTCAACAAAAAAATAGCGAAAATTATATCTCCAAAGGCAGACACTATCCTGTAGGTTATAATCCGACTGCTGATAAAGGACAAAAAACAACGAAAGGTTCCGGCATCTATACAGTTGGAAAAGATATTCAACCTGGCTATTACAAAATATCAATTAAAGAAAAAGAAATAGGAACAATCATGCTGGAAAATGAAAACGGCAGGTCTAATCTCTCTTCGATGTTGGATGGTTATCAAAAATCCAATAATAACTCTATCAACCTGCATCTAGCAAAAGATCAAAAGCTTATTATAAAAAGAACAGATCAAGTATCACTTGAACCCATACCTGTTAAAACTACAACAACTTTAAATCAGGGATTATATATTGTAGGTGCCGATATCAAACCAGGTCGCTATATCGCAAAGCAAACAAGCAAAGATTCAACCAATAACTTTACACTTTATAATGATAACTACAGACTTAAAACTAATGAAATTCTGACTAATAGAAAAATGAAATCCAGTAAATCAGTCAAACCAAAACCTCAAACTGCAATAGATATCAAAAAGAACGATATTATCACAATCTATGGCAAAGGTACAACACAATTGGAACCGCAATAACCTGAAAAAGAGAAAAAGGCGAGGAACAAAAAATGTTCACTCGCCTTTAATAATATTGTGAATTATTCATTATCAATTAGAATCCGAATAATTTGCTTACGATGCTTGCACCGTTAGTGATGATGTCAACGATGTTTGATCCTAAGTTTAAGTTGTCACCGCTTTGAGCAGCGTCGATTGTACCTTGAATAGCTTTGAATAAACCTTCCATGATTGTCACCCCTATAAGTAGAATAGTTAAGGTTAATGTATGTACTAACCTTCGATACATACACTATACAATGATTCTTAATTGAATTGGACAAAATTCCTCAACTCGCCATCTTTGATTCATCCTCGTGGATTTCTATCAAAACATTTACAGTTAGGCATTCCAAACTGTCCCCCAACCTCTAAAATATGATATACTTGCCATGATAAGTGCAATTCATCTACTAAAGTGAAAAATCTTATCGAAATTTATAAAGAATGGTATTGATTTAAATACATTAATTAGATATAATTATTCTTGTGTTAAAAAATCATGTCCTGGTAGCTCAGCTGGATAGAGCAATGGCCTTCTAAGCCATCGGTCGGGGGTTCGAATCCCTCCCAGGACGTAAATAACCGATAAAAATCGCTGTATCTTTTAATATTGATACAGCGGTTTTTTTAAAATCTATGACTATCGTTTTTTATCTATTTCACATCACAAAAAAACATCTCGAATATTTAAATGCAATATCCACAGACTAAAAACAATAATTTTTAGTCTTATATAACATGATTTATCAATCCGCCTTTCTAGCAACTTCTTATGAAATGCAGATTTATAAATATATATAAAGTAAAGGGGATTACACCATGACAAATAAAAAGTGGTATCAATCTAACTGGTTTATCGTGTTATCTTTAATTTTTTGCTTACCGTTGGGTCTCTATTTAATGTGGGAGAATCGCCAATGGAAAACAAAACAAAAAGTCATTATTACCATTATTTGTTCCAGCGTTTTTGTAACGGCTTTAAATTTCTTTGCTGTGAGCAGCTATGATGATTTTAAAGCAAATAAAGAAAAAGAAATAGCCGCAAAAGCAGAAGAAAGTTCAGATGAAATTACATTGGATGACACTGACTATCAAATGGAATATGAATCTGACGCGCTTACTGATGAACCTGAATCAGATAGCTCTGCTGAACTTTACGAATATGAATCGAGTGATGCTTTAAGTTCAACAGCTACCAGAGAACAAAAGGCTGCTTTAAAAAGTGCTGAAACCTACTCACTCATATTTCATATGTCAAAAGCAGGTATTTATGATCAACTAACTTCAGAGTTTGGGGATAAATTTCCGGCCGATGCTGCACAATACGCTGTAGATAATTTGGATGTCGATTATAATGAAAATGCTTTGAAGAGTGCTGAAAATTATGCTGAAACTTTTAATATGTCATCAGCAGAAATATACGACCAGCTCATCTCTGAATACGGAGAAAAATTCACAGCTGAACAAGCACAATACGCTGTAGATCATTTATCTGAATAAGCATCCTTAATTTCAAACATCAAGCTTCCTATTATTTGAAGCTATAACAATTCGGTTGATGAGATAATCTTACAATTATTTCTCAATCGAATTTGTTGCTTAAAAAGCGTCCTTTAATTTTTAAGTTATCACAAATAAGAATAGCGAGAAAATGCATTTATAGCACAATATAAAGCCAAAAATCCTTGATTATAAAGTGGAAAATATTTCGTTTGTTGACGACGTTCAGATAATTTAATTAGTCAATAACTATATATTTAAAGTCAAAACTCAGCATAGTATACCTTATCCATTTTAATTACCAATTATCGAAATCGACTTATCTCCCTTTTTCTCGATGATAATAGCTTTTTAATTTAATATCATCAATATTTTCTAAATAATGTTCAATGTCAGAAAGTAGATTCAATAAATTTAAACACTTTTGGTATTCATCAAAATGTAAATCATTCGCCCTGTTCAGCCTTTTGTTATACAAAATGAAAAATGATTTGTTGAATTTTTCAAAGTTTACCTCTATAATGCTTGTTATTTTGTCATACAAATATAAGATGCGGAATTTTAATGAATTATCCACATCTTGCTTTTTGAAGTATTGTTGTATATTGTCCCATTGTGTACTCAACAACTGTTTAAACTGCTGTTTCAAAACTGTAGCATCTTCGTTTTTATATTTTTCTTTAATTTCTTTAATATCAAGCATAACCTTCCCCCTATCATATTCACGACCTTCCTTTTAACGTTCTTCAAGAAACTCATTTTAAAATATAACTCTTTATTGATATTGTTATAAGATTTTCAGTATATCTATTAGACATTTCGATAAAAAAGCAACCATAAACCGCGTAGAGTTTTAGCTAGATCGCTAAATAAATTATATTTTTTCAAAATATCAAAACCCGGTGCTTATATCACACGTTCTCTCATCAAATTGTTAACATCTCTTATCATGTAATCTGTTCAAACTTACACTATAATGTATATAAACAAAATTAAAATATCAAACACGACTGTTAAGGAGTTGTTGATAATGAAACCTTTAGGATTTAAGGAAAGCTTTACAGAAGGCAGTATATTAACAGTGTTGGATAAGAGACAAAAACGACAATGGAATGAATTAGATGTTGAGGAGAAGCGTTATTTCATTAATCTATACAAGGAAAAATACAAAGATAATCCTCAACTGCTGATTTCAGATTTAGAACAGATGTTTAACGAGAAAGGCATTACAGGAGAACCTAAATCTCCAGAACAAATACAAAATGAAAAGTTGGAGAAATTCTTTAAAACACAAGGTATCTATAATCCAAGCGAGACGACAATGGAAGCCTTCAAGCACCAGCAAATATTTGCGAATTTCGATAACTTTTATCATGCGATCGGTCAATTTACATTCAATATGGAAAAGCAAGCACAATATAATTATTACATGAGCCAGCAAAAACAAAATTTCATTCAAGTGGCTCAAAACGATAAGATTATTAAACAAAATGATGAAATCATTCAATTACTTAAAATTATCGCTGAAAAACAGTAATAAAATGTCCTTCAAAAATCAATTGTGTTTAGTTCGGAGGTGAATTTGTGAACCAAGAAGAATTATTAGAAAAACTGAAGAAAGAAAATGAATTGCTAGTCATGAAACTGCGTTTAAAAGAAAAGTATATTAAAGAGTTGGAAACTGAACTTCAACAACGTAAACGCCCTGCTGTCGAATATGAGAAAACAACTGAACTTGAAGATATGTTTGTGGCAGTAGATATTGAAACGACAGGTTTAAGTCCTGACTTTCATGATATGTTTCAAATTGCTTTAGTTTTCTTTAAAGATGGACAGCCCGTTGATCAATTCGTAAAATACTTCAGACCGACTCGTTTACTCACTAAGAAAATTAAAGATATCACAGGGGTTTCAAATGAGTTTCTTGAAGATAAGGACTTCATTCAAAAAGATGATATAGAAACGATTTATCAATTTATCGGAGATAAACTCATTGTTTCGCATTCTGCCCCTTTTGCGATGAAATTTATATTACGCTATGCGGACGATTTCGATATAGAAAAACCTAGATTGCGTGTATTAGATACGTTACCGCTGTCTAGAAAGCAGATAAAAACCACACCTAATCATAAACTAGAAACACTTAAACATCAGTTCAACTTAGGCGACACAGATTCACACGATGCACTGAATGATGCTAAAGCCACAGGTTACCTTGCCTTAATGTTAAACACTATGACTAAAAAATAATTAAAGAGGCCTAATCTATGAATGATAAACTCACCTCAAAAATCAAAGCTTTTGTAAGTAAAATGAATCAAGAACTTGTCTTGCTTTATCTAGTTTCCAAAGATAGAAGAACACCTCTAGGTGTTAAGATACTTGCAGTATGTGTGGTTGCTTATGCACTAAGCCCTATTGATCTTATTCCGGATTTCATACCGGTCTTAGGCTATTTAGATGATATTATTATTGTCCCTTTAGGCATTGCCTTATGTTTAAAATTAATACCAGATGAAGTGCTTGAATCTAATCGTGCACAAGCACAAGTGATAAATAAGCGCTCACTTTCTAAAAACTGGTATGCAGGCATACTTATCATTACCTTGTGGATAATAGTGATGACCTTGATAGGCTTATGGATTTATCAGAATTGGATACGTTAGGCTCAGTGAATCATTTTAACTGAATAGATTTAAAAAATGCACAGGAATAAAGTTTTCCTGTGCATTACTTTATGCATTAGCCTTGTTGTTTAGAATGGTCTTGTCCATGCAACATCCAGCGTACATTATATTTGTCAGTAAATGAACCCATTTTACCGCCCCAGAATTGTTCTTCTAAAGGCATATCCACATCAACTGTGTCGCTGTCTTTTACTTTATTGTATAAATCTTCGACACGTTTTGAATCTGCTTCATCATTGATATCGTAGTCGATTAATAATGAAATACCTTCGTTGATTTTAACATCTTTGCCGAATGCATCTGATGCGAATAACGTAACGCCTGCGATTGTGAATTCTGAATGCATTGTTTTATCTGGTGCTTCTTCTTTGCTTACACCGAAACCTTCTGCTTGAGAAGGATCTACCGGCAGGCGGTTAATATCCGTTGCGCCGAATACTTCTTCATAATATTTTAAAGCTTCTTTCGTATTTTCAAATGCTAAATATGGATATAATTGAGTCATGTATAATTCCCCTTTTCATGTTTAGAGTACTGCTTTTTAATCATACCTTTTATTTGAGGTTTTAAACAACTTTTAAGCGGGCATTATGATAAGAGTTTTATTAATTATTTCGATAGAGGTGGAAAAATGATTCAAAGACTAGATGAAGTCATGTTATATGTAAATGATCAAGAAACTGCTAAAGCATTTTGGACAGAGAAGTTAGGTTTTATCGTAACATCAGATACAGAAGACCATGGCATGCGTACCATCGTATTACGACCTTCAAATGATGCACAAACCGCAATAGTTCTCCATAACAAACAAAAGATTCAAGCTTTAGATTTAGGTATCAGTACAGAAACACCGTCATTGATGTTTGCGACAGATGCAATTGATGATTTATATCAAACATTCAAAGACAAAGGTATCACTGTAGGTGAATTAGTTGAAATGCCGCAAGGCAGAGTTTTCAATTTTGCTGATGAAGAAAATAATTATTTTGCAGTGAAACAAGTCTAAAGAGAAAGCCGATGAACAGAAGTTATTTTCTGCCATCGGCTTTTGTCATGAACTTATTTTTACTTAGGACCTACTGTAAATTCAACTGTTTCAATCACTTCATGATTTCTGTTTCTGAAGTTTAATGTCGCATGCTGGTGATCATCTTCTATTAATAATTCCGCATAAGTTTCTTCTGTCGCACTTCTTGATTGTGAAATACTTCCAGGGTTAATGACATGTACTCCCGCAATTTCTTCATAACGTGCTATATGCGTATGGCCATAAAATGCCAATCGGCATTCATGTGCTTTCGCTTGTTCAGCCAGCTTTTGGCGTGTTGTATTCACCGCATAAAGATGACCATGAGTATAGAAAGCACGTACACCTTCATCCGTCACTATTTCTTCATTAGGAAACTCCGGATAAAAGTCGCAATTACCTTTTACTCTGCGATACAAACTTAATTCAGTATCATCATATTGGAATTCTGAATCCCCTAGATGCAATGCAACATCAACTTGGTCGTAATGATTAAAGATTTCAAACAAAATACCAGATTCTGAATGATTGTCGCTTACAATAATCCAACGTCTCAAATTTGTTCACCCTTTAAGTAATTTTTTAATTTATCGATAGCTTGGCGTCTATGGCTGATTTCGCCTTTTTCTTTATCAGTCAATTGTGCCATTGTTTTATGCATGCGCGGCACATAGAAAATCGGATCATAACCGAATCCATGCTCTCCTAATTTTTCCATCGTAATTACACCGCTGACAGTACCTTTGAATGTGACTGTTTCTTCTCCCGGTGCACTCATACTGATTACGCACACAAACTCTGCAGTACGATGGCGATCATTGCCTTTTAATTTCTCTAATAATTTTTCTATATTTGCTTCATCGTCTTTATCAGTACCCGCATAGCGTGCAGAATAAATACCTGGTTCGCCGTGTAATGCATCTACTGTTAATCCGCTGTCATCTGCGATGACGCGTTTGCCTAATGCTTTTGCGGCTGCTTCAGATTTTAATTTAGCATTTTCTTCAAATGTTGTTCCTGTTTCCTCGACATCAAAGCCTTCAATTAATTCACTGATACCAATTACATTGTATTCAGGGAATATAACTTTAAAGTCATTGATTTTGCCTTTGTTGTTTGTTGCGATTACTAAATCTTCCATGTCTTTCACCTCATATTAATCCACTTTCACTTGCGTTACTTCTACGTCGTCGATTTTCAGCCATTGTCCAATAATATATTGAATATGCTGTGCATCGCCTGTCGCAAAGAAGCGATGCTTTGGATACGGCGTATAATGCGCATGTTCATGACTGAATGTTAATAAAGCACTCACTTCACGCGCAGTTTCTAAACCTGATGATATCACAGTTTTATTACCGCCGAAATAATCAAATATCGGCTGGAATAATAACGGATAGTGCGTACACCCTAAAATAACCGTATCGGCTTCATTATTTCTATATGCCTTTAAAGTTTGATGAATCACGATATTTGTTGCTACTGGATCGTGATAACGCATTTGTTCCACCAAAGGAACAAAATCCGGACACGCAACACCTGTCACATCAACATTAGGGTTAATCGCTTGTATATGTTTCGTATACGCTTCAGATTTAATTGTACCTTCTGTACCTAATACCATGACTTTATTATTTTGTGTCGTCATGATGGCAGTACGAGAACCTGGTTCAATAACACCGATAACCGGTATCGGCAGCATCGCCTTTAATGTGTCTAATGCCACAGCTGTTGCTGTATTGCATGCAATTACCAGCATTTTAATATCGTATTCCATCAGCTTTTGTGCAAGCTGTACTGTGAATTCGCACACTTGCTCGCCGTCTCTTGGTCCATAAGGACATCTGGCACTGTCGCCTAAGTAATAAATTGTTTCATTTGGCAGCTGTCTAATAATTTCTTTTGCTACAGTGAGGCCGCCGACTCCTGAGTCAATTACACCAATTGGTTGATTCATGTCTTCTTCATCCTTACGAAAAACATTCTTAAACTATATTTTAGCATAATCATGAATTCCAATGCATGAATGGTTAACTATACAATTGTAATTTATAGGTTGAATGCTTTTGAATAATGCACTTCGCCGCGCACATCATCTAATGCACCTTCAACTAATTCTAGTGCTAACAAGTAGGGTTCTGCACCTTCAAATGGCGCTGTAATTTGCCATTCAATTGCTTTTTCAAAACCAAATCGCAAATAAAATTCAGGCGCTCCCAGCACAATAATAGAACGATACCCTTCTGCTTCAGCTTTCGCAATACTCTCTTGCATCAGCTGTGTTCCTATCTCTTTTCCTTGATAATCCAGCAAGACACTGATAGGCGCCAGTGCTAATGATGGTTCTCCTTCTCCTATTGTTATTGTTGATAACATCACATGTCCGATGATGTCGCCTTGATGATTTTGTGCAATCAATGACAATGAAGGTAAATAAGCATTGGTTTGTCTCAAATTACGAACTAATAGATGTTCTGTTTGATCACTCATCTCTGCATTGCGAAAAGCACTTTCGATCACTTGCTCGACACATCTATAGTCACCTGGTTGTTCTGGCTTTATTAACATATCATAAACTCCTTTCATAAATAGAAAAGGAGACAGGTATCTCTCCTGTCTCCGAAATTAATATTCAAATTAATGTACTTGATGGTCTGAACCAAAGAATGATTTGAACATGTAGAATGAAGTTTCTCTGTTTAACGCTGCGATTGATGTTGTTAAAGGAATACCTTTAGGACAAGCATTCACACAGTTTTGAGAGTTACCGCATTCTTGCAGTCCGCCGCCGCCCATTAAAGCGTCTAAGCGTTCGTCTTTAGTCATTGAACCTGTTGGATGCAAGTTGAATAAGCGAACTTGTGAAATCGCTTGTGCACCTACGAAGTCATTTTTGCTTGTCACGTTAGGACAAACTTCTAAACATACACCGCAAGTCATACATTTAGATAATTCGTATGCTGTTTGACGTTTTTTCTCAGGCATACGCGGTCCAGGACCTAAGTCATACGTACCATCAATCGGTACCCATGCTTTCATACGTTTCAAGTTGTCGAACATACGAGAACGGTCAACTTGCAAGTCACGTACGATTGGGAATGTGCTCATTGGTTCTAAACGAATCGGTTGTTCTAATTGGTCTACAATTGCTGAACATGCTTGACGCGCATGACCGTTGATAACCATTGAACAAGCACCGCACACTTCTTCAAGACAGTTCATGTCCCAAGTTACAGGTGCTACTTTTTCCCCTTTAGTATTATATGGATTACGTCTGATTTCCATCAAACATGCAATAACGTTTAAATTCTCACGATAAGGAACTTCGAATTTCTCTTCATATGGCTGTGAGTCCGCATTGTCTTGTCGTTTAATGATCAAAGTTACGGTTTTAGAACTGTTTTGAGTCGGTTGTTGAACCGCTTCATCTTTAACTTCTTCTGCCATTATGATTTGCTCCCTTCTTCCTTGCTAGTATCTTTACTAGACTTAGATTTGCTTGAGTAGTCACGTTTACGTGGAGGAATCAAGCTGATATCCACATCTTCGTATTCGAATCTTGGCGGATTGTCGATACCTTCGTAAAACGCTTTAGTTGTTTTCAACCACTCATCGTCGTTACGGTCAGGGAATTCAGGTTTGTAGTGCGCACCGCGTGATTCGTTACGGTTATAAGCACCGATAGTGATAACACGTGCTAACACTAACATATTCCATAATTGGCGTGTGAAGAATACAGCTTGGTTACTCCAAGTTTGTGTATCTTCCATGTCAATGTCTTGGTAACGTCGCATTAACTCAAGGATTTTTTCGTCTGTTTCAAGTAATTTTTTATTGTCGCGAACAACTGTTACGTTTTTCGTCATGACTTCACCTAATTCGCGGTGAAGTTTGAAGGCATTTTCTGTACCTTTCATAGTCAATAAATCATCGAAACGTTTTTGTTCTTGATCAATAAGGTCTTGATATAAGCTATCGTCTAATTCAGTGTATGATTTTTCGATATTATCAATGTATTTCACAGCGTTCGGTCCAGCTACTGTACCGCCGTAAATCGCAGATAATAATGAGTTGGCACCTAAACGGTTACCGCCGTGTTGTGAGAAGTCACATTCACCTGCTGCGAATAAACCTTTGATTGTTGTCATTTGATCATAGTCTACGTAAATTCCGCCCATTGAATAGTGGACTGCAGGGAAGATCTTCATTGGAACTTTACGAGGGTCATCGCCTGTGAATTTTTCATAGATTTCAATGATACCGCCAAGTTTAACGTCTAATTCATGCGAATCTTTGTGTGATAAGTCAAGGTATACCATGTTTTCACCGTTGATACCTAATTTTTGGTTCACACACACATCAAAGATTTCACGCGTTGCGATATCACGCGGTACTAAGTTACCGTAGTCTGGGTATTTTTCTTCTAAGAAATACCAAGGTTTACCGTCTTTGTATGTCCAAATACGGCCGCCTTCACCACGTGCTGATTCACTCATTAAACGTAATTTGTCGTCACCAGGAATCGCTGTAGGGTGGATTTGGATAAATTCACCATTCGCATATACCGCACCTTGTTGGTAAACGATAGATGCTGCTGAACCTGTGTTGATCATTGAGTTCGTTGTTTTACCGAAGATAATACCAGGACCGCCAGTTGCCATAACAACTGCGTCAGAACGGAATGCATCAATCTTAGCATCTACTAAGTTTTGTGCTACAATACCGCGCGCTGAGTTATCTTCGTCTTTAACAACACCTAAGAATTCCCAACCTTCATATTTTGTCACAAGTCCGTCTACTTCGAACTTACGCACTTGCTCATCTAATGCATAAAGTAGTTGCTGACCAGTTGTTGCACCTGCGAACGCTGTTCTGTGGTACAACGTACCGCCGAAACGACGGAAGTCAAGCAAACCTTCAGGTGTTCTGTTGAACATTACACCCATACGGTCAAGCAAGTGAATGATTTTCGGTGCTGCTTCAGCCATTGCTTTAACAGGTGGTTGGTTGGCTAAGAAGTCCCCACCGTATACTGTATCGTCAAAGTGAATCCAAGTTGAGTCGCCTTCACCTTTTGTATTAACCGCTCCGTTAATACCCCCTTGCGCACACACAGAGTGCGAACGTTTTACGGGTACTACTGAGAATAAATCAACATGTACACCTTGTTCTGCTATTTTAATTGTTGTCATCAGACCGGCTAGTCCTCCACCGACAACAATAACTTTTTTCTCTGCCATATAAATGTCACTCCCTGAAAATATAACCTTTATTTACGCTGATTCTATGTGTTCTTAAACGAATGCTAAAATTGCTGAAACACCGATGTAAGAAACAATAAGGAATACTACTAATGATACCCATGTGAAAATGCGTTGTGATTTAGCTGATTGCAAGACACCCCAAGTTACTAGGAATGACCATAAACCATTCGCAAAGTGGAATACAACCGCAACAGTTAATACTAAATAGAAGATTAACCAGAATGGATTGCTTAAGTAATCTTGCATCATATCGAATCCTAATTCTTTATGACCTAACCACATTTCTACTTTTGTTTGGTAGAAGTGAATGGCAATGAAAATAAATGCTAAAACACCTGTAACGCGTTGGAAGAAGAACATCCAGTTTCTAAACCATGAATAATGGCCGATGTTCTCTTTAGCCGTAAATGCAATGTGAATACCGTATAACGCATGATAAAGGATTGGAAGATAAATTAAGAAAATCTCTAATGCAAGCAAGAATGGTAATGATTCCATGAATCCAGCTGCTTGGTTGAAAGCTCCTGCTCCTTTAGTCGCTTGGTGGTTAACAGTCAAATGCACAAGTAAGAATGCACCGATCGGAATAACCCCTAGTAACGAGTGAATGCGTCGTAAATAAAATTGATTCTTAGTATAACCCAAAAGGAAGTCCCCCCTGTGAAACAAATAATATTAATTGATTTTATTTTAAGAAATGAAATGCACCTAACTCTAAATGCTCAAAAAATTGCGTTTTTTCAATTCGACCTGTCCCAACAACCAACGAACAGCCCTGCTGGCAGTTGTAATTACACTTAGAATCAGCATGGCAGCTCAGCGCCTATTGTTTATATGTATGGACCCCTATCTTAGATGCAAAAGCTGAACTGATTTCTGACAAAGTAATGCTTCACAGTTCTGGTTGAAAACGCATTGAGAATCATTTTCATTTAGAAAGCGGTTACAAACACTCCTAAAAAAATAAAATCTCGTTAACGATATTGTAACATTTTTTTAACGCCTTTTGGGCATGAGAATTATTCTCATCGTAATTTTTTCAAAAATCGTTTTAATTCATTTGCACAACGACTTAAAAATGAACCAAAAAGCGATAGCACTTTTGGTCGTTTAAACCCTAAGCCATCTATCGCTTTTCGTTCTCTTCTTTTTCTTCATTCAATGCATCCAGCAAGTTTTCAGCTACCTTTTGCGGCAAGCCGATTTCTCTTAAATCCTCTACACTGGCTGCTTTCATTTTCTTAACTGAACCATATGTTCTTAATAACTTCGTTTTGCGTTTCGGTCCGATACCTTCTATATCATCCAGCACAGAAGTCAAGCCGTGCTTTTGTCTGGTTTGTCTGTGGAACGTAATCGCAAAGCGATGGACTTCATCTTGTATTCTTTGAAGCAGATAAAAGGCCTGACTGTTCTTTTTCATCGGCACCACTTCAGCACTTTTACCGTAAATCAATTCAGATGTTTTATGCTTGTCGTTTTTGCGTAGTCCGGCAACTGGAATATCCAAGCCCAATTCATTTTCAAGCACATCCAGCGCAACAGACATTTGACCTTTACCGCCATCGACAATAATCAAATCCGGCAGCGGCAAGCCGTCGTTCAAGACACGTGTGTAACGTCTGCGGATCACTTCTTGCATTGATTTATAATCATCCGGTCCATCCACGGTTTTGATTTTGTATTTGCGATAACCTTTTTTATCTGGTTTACCGTCCACAAAAGTAACCATGGCAGACACAGCATCTACACCTTGAATGTTAGAGTTGTCGAAAGCCTCAATTCGAATCGGTGTTTGAATTCCCATGCATTCGCCCAGTTCTTCGATAGCTTTGATTGTTCTGGATTCATCTCGTGCAATCAATTCGAATTTGTTTTGCAGCGAAATTTCCGCATTATGATTCGCCATTTCTACTAAATCTTTCTTTTGCCCTCTGACCGGCTGTACGATTTTCGTATCCACAACAGATTGAATGATTTTAGGATCAAGGTTTTTCGGAATATGCACTTCTTTCGGCAATAAATGCTGATTCAAGCGATAGAATTGACCGATAAACGTATAGAACTCCTCTTCTTCTGTTTGCTGGAGCGGAATCATCGTTGTATCACGCTGAATCATATTACCGTTTCTGACGAAGAACACTTGAACACACATCCAGCCTTTTGCCACGCTGTAGCCGAAAACATCACGTGCTGTATTATCTGTAGACATGATATTTTGTTTCTTCGTGAGATTATGAATATGCTGAATCAAATCACGATATTCTTTTGCTTGTTCGAAATCTAGATTTTCACTCGCAGATTCCATTCGTGCTTCTAAGCTTTTGATAATCGTTTTATCTTCACCGTTCAAGAACTCAGAAACCTCTTGTATCATTTGAGCATATTGCTGCTCATCTACGTCATAGACACAGGGTCCTAAGCATTGCCCAATATGATAATACAAGCACAATTTATCCGGCATTTTGTCGCATTTTCTAAAAGGATAAATGCGATCTAGCAGCTTTTTCGTTTCCACCGCTGAGAAAGCATTCGGGTAGGGTCCGAAATATTTGCCTGTACCTTTTTTGACTGTTCTTGTTACTAATAAGCGCGGATACTTTTCTTTCGTTATTTTGATAAACGGATAACTTTTGTCATCTTTTAACAAAATATTATAACGCGGCTGATATTGCTTGATTAAGTTCAATTCTAATAACAGCGACTCCGTTTCACTATCAGTGACAATGAATTCGAAGTTGCGGATCTCACCGACTAAACGCGTTGTCTTGGCATCATGCGCACCAGTGAAATACGAACGCAAACGATTGCGCAAACGCTTTGCTTTTCCAACATAGATGACCTGATTGTTGCGGTCTTTCATCAAATAACAACCCGGTTCAAACGGCACAACAGATAATTTTTGTTTGATTTTCTCTTGATAAGCTTCCAAATGTATCCTCCTTTCTTTTAAGATTTTGCAATACAATGTCGTACATTATTATAGCATCTGCTTGCTTTTTACAACGAACTGATTGCTTGTTCAACTTCTCGGCATATGAAAAAGACCAGAACGTCATATTCTGGTCTCGCTGTTTTAATATAATGGTCGATTCGATATTTAGCGGCAAGTTTCAGCTTAACCGCAGAAATTCGGCATTATTCTAACAAATTAAAGTTGTTTATTTAAAACTTCAGCTAAGTTTTCTTTAGGTTGGAAACCAACAACTTTGTCTACTGGTTCGCCGTCTTTGAAGACGATTAAAGTAGGAATACTCATTACTTCGAATTTTGCAGCTGTGTTAGGGTTTTCGTCCACATCTAATTTTAAGATGTCTGCTTTGCCTTCGAAATCTTGAGCTAATTCTTCCAATACTGGCGCGATCATTTTACAAGGTCCGCACCAAGTTGCCCAGAAATCTACTAATTTAACTCCGTCTTGAACTTTTTCGTTAAAGTCAGAATCAGTTACTTTAAGTAATGCCATAAATATCGTTCCTCCTTGGATTTTAATGATGAACAAAGTATATCAGATAGCATTTGAAATTGCATCGGCTTTGCTCACTGATAAAATGCTTTATTGCCTATACTTTTTATTTTTCTATTTTATTTTAAAGTTGCTACGGTAACACCGAATCCGCCTTCGCTTGGTGTACCTACTCTGTATTCCGCCACATTTTTATGGCGTTTCAAATGCTGCTGCACTGCTTTCTGCAATGCACCTGTTCCCTTACCATGAATAATATAAACATTCTCATAATTGCTCAGCATCGCTTGATCTAAATACTGATCCAATGCTGACACGGCTTCTTCATAACGGTAACCGCGTAAATCTAATTCCATTTTGACTGGAGAACGGTTGGAACGTGAAACCGTTTTGGCTGGTTTTTCTTGTGTTTTCTTTTTCTTTTCTAAATCCGCAATCGGCAATTTCATTTTAATGATACCCATTTGCACGACGGCTTCTTCATCATCCAGCAATTCCAGAACTTCACCTTTTTGTCCGTACGTCAATACTTTCACTTCATCGCCGGCTTTGATTTCGTCCCATTTTTGTTTTTTCACATTTTGTTTAATATCAGTCGCTTCATATTGCTCATCTAAATGTTTGCGTTTCTCAATCAATTCGTGTTCTTTGACATCCGCATTCTTTTCATCTCTTAATTGGCGCAAGTCTTTAATAATATCTTCTGCTTCTTTAGTCGCAGCTTTCACACGTTGATTAGCTTTTGTTTTCGCTTCATCCATTAATTTTTGTTCGAAGTTTTGATACTGCTCGTATTTTTGACTCAATTGACGATGTAAATCTTGTGCTTCACGCAATAACTGTTCAAGTTCGATACGCTGATTGTCTACACGTTTCGTATTCTTCTCTAATGACGCAATCATACTATTGATTTCTTGCTCGTCTTGACCAATCATAGATTTCGCTTCTTGAATAATTTTGCCGTTCAAACCTAATTTGCTGGAAATCTCAAAGGCATTCGAACGCCCTGGTACACCCATGAGCAATTTATACGTAGGGCTTAACGTATTAACATCGAATTCTACACTGGCATTCATAACACCATCTCGATTATAGCTGTAAGCTTTAAGTTCAGGATAGTGTGTAGTCGCCATTACTAGCGCACCGCGTTTTTGCACATTGTCTAAAATACTCATCGCAAGTGCTGCCCCTTCGCTCGGGTCAGTTCCTGCACCTAATTCGTCAAAGAGAATCACACTGTTATGATCCGCATGTTTTAAAATCTCTACGATATTCTTCATATGAGATGAGAATGTTGATAAGGATTGCTCAATGGATTGTTCATCACCGATATCACAATAAACATTGTCGAAGACACCTAGTTTACTGCCATCTAATGCCGGGATTAATAAACCAGATTGTGCCATTACAATAATCAATCCTAATGTTTTCAGCGTTACAGTTTTACCGCCTGTATTCGGTCCGGTGATAATTACCGTTTGAATACCATCCACAAATTCAATCGTATTTGCGACAACAGTCTTGCGGTCTAATAACGGGTGGAACGCTTTAGGCAGATACACACTGCGTTTTTCAGTGAATTCAGGTTTCGTTCCTTTAATCGAACTGCCGTATCTTGCTTTCGCAGTTAAGAAATCGATTTGTCCCATTACTGACTCAGAAACCAAACATGCATCCGCTTCTACAGCAACTTCTGCTGTTAAAGCTGTTAAGATACGTTCTACTTCAGCTTTTTCTTCATTACGCAAACGACTGATTTTATTATTCATTTCCACAACCGCAGAAGGTTCGATATACAATGTTTGTCCTGAAGATGACTGGTCGTGCACAATCCCGTTAAAATCTTGACGATATTCAGCTTTAACTGGGATAACATGGCGATCATTTCTGACTGTAATAATCGAATCAGAAAGTTTCTTTTGATTCGATTGACTCTTCACGACTCTATCTAAATTCTGCTTAATGCGCTGAGAGGTACTATGAATACGGCTTCTGATACTTTGGAGTTCATAGCTCGCATCATCGAATAAATCATATGCATCGCATTTTTGATGAATTTCTTGATATAAATCAGAAAGCACGGGCAATTGTGCCATATTTTCATCTAGAATCGGATAGTTGATTGTTTCCTCTTCTTCGATTAATTGGTTGTAGAACGTCTTATATTGGTTTTGCACTTGAATCAAACGTTTGATTTGATTCAGCTCTCGTACATTTAAAATACTTCCGATTTTCGCACGATGAATCAGCGGCGATACTTTAGACAAACCGCTTAAACTCGGTAAACGGTGTTTATTATAGATTTGAGATATTTCATCGGTTTCATCCATTTGATGCACTACCGTTTTATAATCAGATGCAGGCGACATAGACGCACATTTTTCTCGCCCTAAATCACTCACTGCCTCTTTTTCCACAAATGCTTTGATTTTATCGAAATCAAGCACATCTAATGTCTTCTGTCTCACGGACATCCCTCTATTTCTTTAGCTTTTTATTATTTTCCACAAAATGTTTAAATTCGTCTCTCGATATCGTATTTAAAACACGTGATTTATCGATAAATGCTTTTTGTGCAGTTGCGACACCGTATTGCATTAATTCTAAGTTATCGATATGGTGTGCATCTGTATTAATAGTCACCATAATATCTTTTTGATGACGCAGCACTTCTGCACTTAAATCCAAACGTAATGGATTGGCATTTATTTCTAAAATTGTATCTGTCTCTTTCGCAAGTTCGAACAAACGGTCCATATTGACTTTATAACCGTCGCGTCTGCCGATAATACGTCCAGTCGGATGTGCAATATGACGTACATAAGGATTGCGGCACGCTTGTTCTAAGCGATACATAATCTCTTCTTCTGTTTGATTAAAGCTTTGATGAATCGATGCAATGACATAATCTAATTGTGCCAATATATCATCCGGATAATCCATTGTTCCGTCTGCTAAAATATCCATTTCTGTTCCTGAATAGATATCGATTTCATCATATTCTTCATTGATAGCTTTAATGTCTTCATTTTGACGCAGTAAACGTTCAATCTCTAAGCCGTGCGCGACACGCAAGCTGCGGGAATGATCGGTAATCACCATATATTCATACCCTTTTTTGATGTTCGCTTCTACCATTTCTCTTAAACTGAACGCACCATCACTCATCGTTGTATGCATATGCACATCGCCTTTGATATCATCCAGCGTTACTATTTGAGATAAATCTCTATCGAATTCACTGCCGTCGACACGCATCGGCGGTGCAATATAAGGACTGTTGAAATGTTCGTAAATCGCTGCTTCGCTATCCAGCTGCAGCAATGAACCGTCTGGTTGTTCAATGCCGTATTCGCTGACTTTCTCACCGCGTTCTTTCGCAAGTTGGCGGATACGGATATTATGATCTTTTGAACCTGTAAAGTGCTGCAGCGTATGATAGTATGCTTTTGGTTCTATAATTCTAAAATCAATTTCTATGATTTCATCTTCAAACTCCACTTCAACAGAGACTTTAGTCAATCCGACAGCTACATCTTTGACTTTATGCGGTACGTTCAATAAGGCTTGCTGAACTTTCTCTGGTTCTGTTGTACTCATAATATAATCTAAGTCTTTGCTCATTTCTTTCACACGACGGAAACTGCCTGCCACATGATACTGCTCCAATGCATCGATTGTCGATAAATATGCCTCTATTTCATCATTCAGCTTAATCAGCAAGTTGATTGGATAACGTTCTTTTCTGGCACTCAACGCTTGTACACCTGCCAGAATATTCTCTTCAGTCTTCTTGCCGAAGCCGCTTAAAGCACTGACTTCTTTATTTTCACATGCACGTGCTAATTCCTCTTTGTTGGTAATACCCAGTTCCTTATACAGCTTATGAATTTTCTTGCTGCCGAGACCTTGTATTTTAAGCAGCGGCACTAATCCTGCAGGCACTTCTTCTTCTAATGCTTGCAGTGTTTGTGATTCGCTCGTACTGATATATTCATTGATGACCTCGCCGACACCTTTGCCGATGTTTTTCAGCTCTGTCACATCTTCGATTTCATCTAATGTCCTTTCATCTGTCTCTAAACTTTGTGCAGCTTTGCGGTAAGCTGATACTTTAAAGGCATTTTCGCCTTTTAACTCCATGTACGTTGCGATTTTCTCTAATAAGCGCACGACATCCTTCTTTGTTATATGTTGACTCATTTGATTCACTCCAATTAAAAAGAGGGACTTTCTGTCATTCGAATATCGGTACTGATGGACGAATGTTTAAGCCTCCTCTTGGTTTAGTAATTAAACATTGAATTATAATGTCATCACAAAAGACGACAGATATGGGGTTTGAAAGAGTATCAATTGTGCAATTACAGATTGTGCAAATTGCTGCTGAATCAAAACACTTGGGTATAAACTGCATAAGTATAATACGAGCAGAACAATCATCACCGAACTCAAAAAGCTGATGATGACCCCAAAACTTCGATTCATGATAGATAAGGGTTGTATATACGTTATTTTATCAAATGCGGTGACGATGAGATATAAAATAAACTTGCTCATCAAGAATATCAAAATAAACGCGACAATACTCTCAAAGCGCAAATGAATATTATGATATTCTATAAAATAATGTGTCTGTGCAGCTTGTGTCTTAGGAAACGGCAGAAACAATTCTAAACGTTTTGCGACTGGCGCATACAATGTTGCAGCTGTTATAAACGAAGCTGCTGTACATAAAAAATGAACCAGACTCCACCAGAATCCTCTGCGAAAACCCATTGCGGCAATCATGAAAAAAGTAATAAATATCAGCACATTTAATAGCATAGGCATAACCTACTGTTCATTGTTTTTCAAACGGTTCAACTCTTGTGTCAAACGACGATTCTCTTCTTCTAACAACACCTTTTCATGCATAATATTGACTGCAGTCAGTACTGCTTTTCGTGTCGTATCTAATCCGGCACTTTTGCGTCCTAATTCCTGAATTTTTTCATCTACAAGATGAGCGACATATCGAATATGCTCAGGATTATCTTCGCCGACTATCGTATAGTTCTTATTATTGATTGAAACATTGATTCTATTTTTAAATTCGCCCAATTTGATAACTCCTATCTTGCTAATTTTGCGCATGTCTACACACAGATCGGTCAGTTTTTGCTTCTCTGACCGCCATTCAACTTCTCTTTTTGGTTGAAATCAATCCTATTTATTCATCACGAACCATTATACACGAGTGCTATTTATTATGTAAGTACTGTACTCTTTTTTGCAATATATTGTAAAACTAATGTAATATACTAAAATTTGTTTCACAGACAATCTGTAGTAAACTGTGAATAGATTCTATTAAATAAGGAGCAATCATATGGCCAACGCCGTTTTTAAACTAACAGAAAAAGAAATTCAGCACTTACTTTCAAAAATTCAAGCTGATACTTCTAATCTACCCGCTGGCATGCGTGCCAGAACCAAATATAAAGGGACAACTATTAATATCTATAATTCTAAGAAAGTCATGTTCCAAGGCAATCAAGCAGAACAAGTCGCACAGCAGCTGCTCGGCACTTCTGCTTCTCCTGCCCCATCTAAAACTAAAAAAACAAAATCAGCGGATACATCAAAAACTTTTCCGTTTAATCAATCCAATTGTATCGGCAGTGATGAAGCCGGCAGCGGCGATTACTTTGGACCGCTCACAGTGTGTGCAGCATATGTTTCGAAAAAGAACGCTGAGATTTTAAAAACCTTAGGTGTAGACGACTCTAAAAAATTAACCGATGCGAAAATCGTCGAACTTGCGGAACAGCTTGTGACTTTTATACCGCACTCATTACTGACTATGAACAATGACAAATACAATCAGCAGCAGCAAAAAGGCTGGTCGCAAGTCAAAATGAAAGCTGTATTGCATAACCAAGCCATTCAAAATGTTGCGGATCGAATTGCACAGCAAGGCGAACCTTTGGATTACATAGTCATTGACCAATTCGCAGTACGCGGTGTCTATCAAAACTATGCACTCTCTCCAATGCCTTATCCTGACAAAACTTGTTTTGAAACAAAAGGCGAATCCAAATCATTAGCCATTGCTGCAGCGAGTATTATCTCCCGCTATGCATTCGTTAAATATATGGATCAAATGAGCAGAGATGTACATCAAACTGTGCCTAAAGGTGCCAGCAATAAAGTAGATTTATTTGCGGCACGTATTATTGACAAATACGGCATTCAAAAATTAGACAGTATGTCAAAAGCACACTTTAAGAACCGAGATAAAGCTTTAAATCTCTATAACAAAAAGCATTAATGTCATTTATCCAATAAAAATACCCTTTCCCCGCACAATTGTGAGGAAAGGGTAATTTTTTTGACTGAATCTTAACGAATTGTTGCACCTTGTGCAGTTAATGCGTCCACAATTTGATTGTGTACTGCAGTCACTTGTTCGTCTGTTAAAGTATTGTCTTTATCCAAGTAAGCGATACGGATAGCAACTGATTTTTTGCCTTCTTCCATATGTTCGCCTTCATAAACATCAAAGACATGTGCATCTTTAAAGATAGTGCCGCCGTTTGCTTTGATTGTTGAAAGCAATTCTGCAGCTGATACTGTTGTATCGACTTCTAATGCAATATCTCTTGTCACACCTGGATATTTCGGAATCGGTTGATAGTTGATATAGCCGACAGAAACATCCATGATTTTGTCGTAGTTCAATTCAAAGACATACGTACGTTGTTTCAAGTCATTGTCTTCAGCAAGCTGCGGGTGAAGTTCCCCGATGAAACCAATTACTTCATCATTGAGCAATACTTGTGCTGTACGACCTGGATGCAAGCCGTCGATTTGAGCCGCTTGATATCCGAATCCGATATCTAATTTTTCCGCTACAGCATCTAAAATACCTTTCGCAAGATAGAAATCAGTGATTTCTTTTTTACCTTGCCATTGGTTGCCGCTGTATTCGCCAGTCATAATACCGCTGAGGTATTCTACTTCATCCGGCAATTCTCCTTTGCCGTTGCCGAAGAAGACACGACCGATTTCGTATAAGAAGACATCATGATTTTTACGTGCCACGTTGTAAGCTGTCGCATCAATCAAGTGCGGCAATAAACTTTGACGTAATACCGCATGTGCTTCACTCATCGGCATCAGTAATTCGATATTAGGACGATCGCTGACTGAGAATTCTTTCGCACGCGCTTTAGAGATTAAAGAGTAAGTAATGGCTTCGCTTAAGCCTGCCCCTTCAATCGCACGTTTCACAATACGTGTTTTCGCTTGTCTGTCTGTTAAATGTCCGCTTGTCACATCTTCAAAGACAGGCAATGAAGAAGGAATTTCATCATAACCGTAAATACGTGCTACTTCTTCGATTAAATCTTCTTTGATTTTAATATCTTTACGGCGTGATGGTACATAAACTGTTAAATTGCCGTTATCGTTTTCAGTTTTGAAGCCTAATTGTTCAAAACATTTCACAATATCTTCAAGTGTCATTTCAGAACCGATAGTTTGATTGATTTTATCAACTGAAATTTGAATTGGTGTAATGAATTCGCCTAAGTCGCCTTGTGCAACACGATCAGCTAATACTTCACCGTTTGCATAGTGTTCTAGTAAGTAACATGCACGATCAACAGCTTGATCCACAAATTCTGTCGCAATGCCTTTTTCAAAACGGCTTGATGATTCACTGCGCAAGTTTAAACGACGTGATGTATGACGGATACTTACTGGATCGAAGATTGCGCCTTCAACCACAACATTTTGTGTTTGATCTGAAACCTCAGAGAAGTCGCCGCCCATAACACCGCCGAGTGCAATCGGTGCTTTGCCGTTAGTAATCACGATATCTGAAGCAAGTAATTTACGTTCAGTATCGTCTAATGTTGTCATTGTTTCGCCTTCTTGTGCTTGGCGTACAACAATTTCATCTGAACCGATTTGGTCTTGGTCGAACATGTGGAGCGGTTGACCATATTCAAGTAATACGTAGTTTGAAATATCTACGACGTTGTTAAGCGGACGGATACCCGCTTTCATTAAACGTGCTTGCATCCACATCGGAGAAGGTCCAATCGTTACATTTTTAACCACACGCGCACTGTAATAAGGGACTTTGTCTCCATTTTCAACAGAAACTGATAATTCATCAGACGCAGAAGCATCTTTCGTATCAGGTTGTGTTTCTGGCAATGTTAATGGTGCACCGTAAAGGGCTGATGTTTCATAAGCCGCACCTACCATACTTAATGCATCGGCACGGTTAGGTGTTAAATCAAATTCCATCACTTGATCATCTAGATACAATGCTTCTAATGCATTTGTACCTGGTTTTACTTCGCTTGGGAAATTGAAAATACCCTCTTCAAACGCTTTTGGCACAACGTTGCCTGATACTCCGATTTCTTGTAATGAACAAATCATACCTTCTGAAACTTCGCCGCGTAGTTTGGCACGTTTGATTTTAATACCACCAGGCAAACGACCGCCTACAGTCGCTACAATTACATATTGTCCTGCATCGACATTCGGTGCGCCGCAGACGATTTGTACCGGTTCATCTTCACCGATATCTACTTTACAGATGTTTAATTTATCCGCATTCGGATGTTGTGTTTTGCTTTCTACATAACCTACTACTAACTTTTTGATTTCAGCCGTATAATCAATAATGTCATCAACTTCAATGCCTGTACGTGTAATACGTTCAGCTAAAGGTTGAATCGGTTCGTTGACAGCGACTAATGACTCTAACCACTCTTTTGATACAAACATTATGCTTCACCTCTATCTTCAACAGCTTTAAATTGATCTAAGAATCGAACATCATTTGTGTAGAAATAACGAATATCTTCAATGCCGTATTTCAACATTGCGATACGGTCTGGACCCATACCAAAGGCAAATCCAGTATATTTAGATGAATCAAATCCAGCCATTTCTAATACGTTCGGATGCACCATACCTGCACCTAAGATTTCAATCCAGCCTGAACCTTTACATACGTTGCAGCCTTTGCCGCCGCATTTGAAACATGACACGTCTACTTCTACAGATGGTTCTGTGAATGGGAAGTAACTTGGACGCAAACGAATTTCGCGTGCATCACCGAATAATTTTTTCGCTACAAGCTCTAGTGTCCCTTTCAAGTCGCTCATTTTAATATTTTCCGCAACAACTAAGCCCTCAATTTGTGTAAATTGGTGACTGTGTGTCGCATCATCTGAATCTCGACGGTACACTTTACCAGGACAAATAATTTTAACTGGTCCTTGGCCGTTGCGTTTTTCTAATGTACGCGCTTGTACCGGAGACGTATGCGTACGCATTAATGTTTCTTCAGTGATATAGAATGTATCTTGCATGTCACGTGCCGGGTGTGATTTCGGCAAGTTCAATGCCTCGAAGTTGTAGTAATCTTTCTCTACTTCATAACCGTTCACAATTTCAAAGCCTAAACCTAAGAATAAATCTTCGATTTCTTGAATTGTGCGTGTCAATGGATGTGCTGCACCTTGTTTAACCTTGCGGCTCGGTAATGTCACATCGATTGTTTCTTCATTTAATTGTTGATTCAAGCGCTCTTGTTCAAGCACTTGTTTGCGGTCTGCGATAGCTTGTTCAATCGCTTGACGCACTTCATTCACAGCTTGACCGAATTTCGGCTTTTCTTCATTTGATAAATCTTTCATTTGTTTCATTAAACCTGAAACAGAACCTTTTTTACCTAAGTACTTTACTTTAACATCTTGCAACGCTTTTTCATCTTCTGCTTTTGACACATCTGCCAAAGCTTCAGATTTCAGCTGATTCATTTCTTCAGTTTGAACCATGTCTGCCCCTCCTATTTTGTGTTGGCAATAAAAAAAGACTTCATCCCTCTCTTACGATATGGGACGAAATCTTCCGTGGTACCACCCAAATTTATGCATACGCATACACTTGTTTTATAATTTATAACGGTTATTAACCGACTTAAATCTCTTTAAGTTGCCAAAAAGGTGAAAAAAGCTATGGATTTCTGGAATGAGTTTCAGTCACGCTCATTCTCCCTATACAGTCATCGCTTGATAGCTTACGTCTTTTTATAGGCAAAGTATTTATTTATCTGTTCATGTTATCCTATAACAATAAACATTGAATCACATCTAATTATAAGTAATCCTTACTAAAGGGTCAACCTTTTAATTTATAGATCAAAATGCTTCCGGCAATCGCAACATTTAAACTTTCTGCATCGCCATACATCGGTATTGTCAGACGTTTTGTAGTATGTGCTAATAACTCTGGATCTACGCCTTGTCCTTCATTGCCTAATAACAAAGCAAACTTCTCTTGAGCCGCTTCTTCATTAAAATTGACCGCATCTTCTAAAGCTGTACCGTATATCGGTCCTTCAAAACTTTCAATAAACTCAGGCAATGCTTGTGTCACAATCGGCAAGTGGAACACACTGCCTTGACTCGAACGCAAGACTTTATCTTGATAGGCATCTGCAGTACCCGGTGATAAGACAATCAAATCTAAAGCTGCCGCATCTGCAGTACGGATTAATGTTCCTAAGTTGCCTGGATCTTGAATACGGTCCAGCAGCAATACTTGTTTGGCCTCTGAAACTTTAGAAGCAACATCCGGCTTTTCAATTACCGCAAAGATACCTTGCGGTGTTACTGTTCCAGATAATGTTTCTGCCACTTTGAAATTAATGTGATACGCTTCTTCTGCAGCATCAATCAGTGCCGCGTCAAAGCGCTCAGGTTCTACAACAAAAAGCTGTTTAACAGTTAGGCGGCTTTTCACTGCTTCTTCAATCAAATGTGTACCTTCAACCAGCAATAATCCGGTTTTGTCACGTTCTTTTTTCTTTTTTAACTTATTCGCTTGTTTGACTTTAGCATTTTGTGCTGAAGTGATTTGTTCCATCATCGGTTCCCTCATTTGCGATTTTTCCTTATTCTATCATGGATATGTAAAAAAATAATAAAAAAGACCAACCGCAAGTACGATTGGTCACGTTAATCATCGATTATTTTGAAACGACTTCTTCACCATTGTAAGAACCACAGTTTTTACAAACGCGGTGAGATAATTTGTATTCACCACAGTTAGGGCATTCAGTCATACCTGGTACTGATAATTTGAAGTGAGTACGACGTTTATTTTTTCTAGTTTTAGATGTTCTTCTTTTTGGTACTGCCATGATTTAATCCTCCTTAAAATTCAAACACAAAAATCTTTGTTACTGTGTGATTAAGCTGTTAATTACAATACTATCTATTGTACACCAACTTCTATTGCTTTTCATCATAAAATTGTTGTAATTTTTGAAGCCTTGGATCGACTGTCTTAGAATCGTTTGCTTCTGCTTGTTCACTTTCTTCTAATTGGTCTTCGTCAATAACATCCCAACCGTGACCGCCTTGCAGCATATCGTCGATACTGCTGTCGTCTGCCACTGCTCGGATAGGCTTTTCTATGATGACAAGCTCTTCTGCGATATCACGTAAATCAATCATTCCGCTGACAGCTAAGTGATAATGTTCATTCTCATCATCTTCGCCGTCGCTGTATTCATGACCTTCTAAATCAAATATTTCTGTTGTCTCAATATCAATCGGAACCTTGACCGGTTCTAATGTACGTGCATCTTCCATAGTGTAAGCACCTGTGAGATGCATATCTGCGACAACTTCATTCGATTTGACATCAAGTTGACCCTTAACTCGGATTTCAGATAAATCTATAAGTCCTAGTTTATCAATTAAATGATTAAAATTTACTGTTTGATCAAATTCAAAAGGCTTACCTTGATATTTTCTTAATTGCGTTATTGACCATTTCATATGGCTTCACCTCTAACAAGCACAAAATTTATTTTAACTTTCTAGCGTTAAGTTGTCAAGATTTTTTCTTAACATCCTGACTTTTTGATACAATAATAATAATGAATTCTGAAAGGACGGATTGCAAATGAAATGCGCTGCACTCATTACAGAGTATAATCCCTTCCATAACGGGCATGCTTATCACGTTGAACAAGCACGTCAAATCGCAAATGCAGATGTCACTGTGGCAATTATGAGCGGACAATTTGTCATGCGGGGCCAACCTGCAATTTATAATAAATTCCTGCGAACGCAAATGGCCTTGTCTTCTTGCGACCTTGTCGTCGAATTACCTGCTTTTGCGGCACTTTCTGCAGGTGAATACTTTGCTGAAATGGGTGTGAAAGTTGCAGACTATCTGAATTGCGATGCCCTGGTCTTTGGAAGCGAATCCGGCAGCATCAAAGATTTCGAGCACATCGCCTTGCAACTCAACCATATCGAAGAACACCCTGAATTTCAAACAAAGCAGCGAGAAGGCAAAAGTTATCCTAGAATTATCAATGAATTATTAGGAGAACCGCATTTGCTTCAGACACCTAATAATATCTTAAGTCTCTCATATGTACAAGCTATAAACAATTTTGCACCGAATATGACGCCTTATACGATTAAAAGACATCAATCGCAGCACCATCATCCGACTATTTCGCATAGGCAATTTGCCAGCGGTACAGCCATCCGCAAATCGCTTGAAAACGAAGACCGGTTATTCGAATCGGTTGTTCCTGCAGCTGTGAAACAGCTTTACAACAAACCGCACCTTACTGTTGAAGATTGCTTCCCTTATCTCAAATATGCAATTTTACGTGCTTCGCCAGAAGAACTGCAGCACATTCACACAGTCAGCGAAGGATTTGAACATCGTTTAAAAGCACAAATTCTGCATTCACAAAGCTTTGATCAGTTGATGTCTCAACTTAAGACCAAGCGCTATACTTATACCCGTATCCAGCGTATGTTAATGAACATCTTGTTAAACTTTAAACAAGCAGAAAAACAAGACAAAGTATCAGCGGTCCGTATCTTAGGTATGAACGAAAAAGGACAAGCTTATTTGAAATCGCTCAAGCAGCAATTTCCAGACAGACATTACATTACAAACGTCAATCAATCGACTGCCCCTTATTTCAAACATGAGATACAAGCAACTACGATTTATAATTGGATGTCAGGCGAAACCCAAGATGATTTCAATACACCGGTAATTAGGGTACAGTCAGAATAAAGGAGGCAAAATCTATGCAAGTTTATTCAGAAATAACCGTTCAGCAGCATTATCCGATGGCACAAGCAATTGAAGATATTGAAAATGTCTTTCGTCATTTAGACGATATTCAAACTGCACAACGTACTGTCATCCCTACAGGCGATGGCGCAAAGTCCATGTTGTATATGCCTTGTGTGGATACTGCGCAGCAGCTCGGTACTATTAAAATCACTTCTATTACACCAGAGAATCCGCAACATCATCTGCCGACGACACAAGCACAAATTGTAATTACTCAACTCCAAACAGGAGAACATACGGCAGTCATCGACGGCAGTTACTTAACACGTCTGCGTACAGGTGCATTAAGCGGTATCGCAACGAAATACATGAGCAGAGAAGATGCACATGTATTAGGGATGATCGGCACAGGCGGTATGGCGTACGAACAATTTCTCGGCAATATAGCCGTCCGCGATATCGATACTGTTGTATTGTACAATCGTACGACTGAAAAAGCTGAGGCGTTCAAAGCACGTATCCTTAAAGACTATCCAGATTTAACCGTTAAAGTAGAAGAAAATGTGGCAGACCTTGTCAAACAAGCAGATATTTTAAATTGTCAAACCCCTTCTACAGCACCTGTGTTCAACGCTGATGATATTCAACCTGGTACACATATCAACGGTATCGGTTCTTATCAGCCGGCGATGAAGGAACTAGATAATCGTATTTTCCCTCAAGCAGAAAGTGTTGTCGTAGATGATTTAGAAGGTGTCAAAGATGAATCTGGAGAATTAATCGATGCAGATGCGAATGGTACGTTCACATTCGACCAAATCAGCGATGAATTAAAGACCCTCTCGCTGAATGGTCAATCGTATCGCAAAACAGATGAAGGTATTACTGTTTTTAAATGTGTCGGCGCTGCTTACTTTGATTTAGCTGTCGCAATCGGCGCTTACAATCAATTAAAATAAAACAAAAACACGTTTCAACTTCCCTTGTTACTTACAAGCTTGAAGTTGGAACGTGTTTTAATTATTTTCCGAACTTTTCTCTTAATGCTCTTTCAACCGGTGGCGGTACAAATTCAGAAATATCCGCTTTGTATTGTGCAACCTCTTTTACTACGCTCGAACTGATAAATGAATAATTAGTACTTGTCATCATGTAGAGTGTTTCTACATCACTGTTCAGCTTTTTATTCATAGATGTTAAACGTAATTCATATTCAAAGTCGCTGACTGCACGTAATCCGCGAATGATTGTTTTCGCACCGATTTGGTCGCAAAAATCTACCAGCAACCCGTTAAATTGGTGGACTTGAACATTCGGGATATCCGCTACAGAAGCTTCAATCAAAGCGATGCGTTCTTCTACAGTAAATGTGCCTGATTTGTTACTATTCTTTAATACACAGATATGAATCTCATCAAAGCGTTGTGCAACACGTTCGATAATATCCACATGCCCATATGTAATTGGATCGAAACTACCTGGAATTACTGCTTTTGTTTCAGCCATCATGTTCTCCTTTTTCTAATAACATAGTATCTGTTAATCCATAATGATAACGTTTAATCAACTTGAAAGTATGAATATCAATGTTTTCTTTATGGTTGAACTCACACACGATGATACCACTTTTCTTCAATAAGTTAAACTCCGCAATTTTAACAAGCGCTTCATCAATCAGCCCTTTTTCATAAGGCGGGTCTAAAAAGATTAAATCAAATTGGATTTCGCGTTTCGCTAAGGCTTTCAATGCACGATCCGCATTGTTTTTATATACTTCTGATTGTTTCATTAAATCCAAGCTTTTCAAGTTGGATTTGATAACTTTAACAGCTTTGAAATTCTGGTCTACGAAAATCATTTTGTCTATACCGCGAGATAATGCCTCTATGCCGAGTCCTCCGCTTCCCGCAAACAAATCTAAACCAATACCTGTTACTTCATGCAGACTATTAAAGATACTTTCTTTCACTTTATCCATTGTCGGACGTGTATTACGCCCTTCTAAACTTTCTAACGGCTTGCTTTTATGCAGTCCTGCAATCACTCTCATCCTACACTTCACTTCCTCTCTCGTTCTATAATATAATTTGGGTATTAAGGAGGATTTCCAAAATGAAACAATCTTTTATTGTACTCGGTGAAGGTCTCACCGATTTATTCGAGTTTAAAACATTAATCGAATACAATCATGCCCGTATTAACAGAATTGTATTCTTTAACAGCCCTCAATCAGAAAAAGGCTTGAGTTCAGCTGCAATCATCATGAATCCGACAGAAGGCAATTACTTCCAAGCCATGTATATTATGGTCAATGCTTTTGACTATCCTCATCCAAACGATAATAAAAAGTCTGAGATGATTCGAGGATTCGCCGAACAATATAACGTGCAATTAACAGAACTAGACGTTAAATCAACCGATGACTTTTATGATTTAGACCTCTACTTCAATTATCTCATCGGCGTACTGCGTCTCTATCGTTGGATTCCGCCGTTGCAATAACGTTTAATGACATGAAAGTTAGGATATAGTTGATGATACAGTAGTGATGCTGCTAATTGATTTCGTATTTTTCTTTTTCATACGTTTTCTTTAAATATTTATAAGGAGAACCATCAATGTGACGCACATACTTTAATTTCATGAGTCGGTTTACAATACGATCTGCATCATTTTCATTAATATACATGACAACGTATTTACGTGTGCGGTTGCTATAGATAATGTGCCCGTATTTTCTAATATGACGTTCATGTTTCATGTGCTTAAGGTATATAATTAAACTGGTTCTAGGTATGATTTCTGTCATTTTGATCACTCCATTACTTTAATCTATAGTATCACGACTTGACCATTTTTGAAATAACGAACAAGCACTGATATCACTGAAATCCATCGTGATAGACAGAGGCTTGACGCTGTTTTCATAACAAATTAGGAGGCAAATTATATGGTAAAAATAAGTAGACTTATCAGAAACAGTGCAGCAGGTGCTGCCGGTATATTCAGCGGACTTATCTTATTCTCTAAATTTAAGGGTCAACCTGAATCTCATCCGATTCCGCCTTTCTTCACACGTAAATCCCATTATATTTTCGCACATCGCGGCGGAATGGCTTTACGTCCGGAACAAACGAAACTTGCATTTGATAACGCCAAAGACTATGAAGTCGACGGCTTTGAAACAGATGTCCGCGTGACAAGCGATGAAAAATTAATCGTTTTCCATGATGCGACAGTAGACCGTACAACTAACGGTTCAGGCAAAGTGCGCGAACATCGCTTAGATGAATTGCAGCGCTTAGATGCAGGCTATCACTTTAAAGACATTAATAATGACACACCTTATCGCAATCATCCGGATGCGAAAATTTTAACTTTTGATGAACTCTTAGAACTTTATCCGGATATGCTGATTAATGTCGATTTAAAAGACAGTCCGGATTCTTATGAAGGTACAATTGCTCCGGAATTATTATTTGAATCGATTGCACGTCACGATGCACAAGACCGTGTCTTAGTTACAAGTTTCTATCAAGACCAAATCGCCCGCTTCTCTGAATTCAGTTTAGGTACTGTCGCTGTAGGCGCTAGTCAAGAAGAAGTAACAGTCGGCTTAGCTAAATTCTTTACCGGACTCGGCAACATGTTCGAAGTACAAGCCAATACGTTCCAAATGCCTACAAGCTATAACGGCATTCCATTAACATCTCAACGTTTAATTCAATGGTTGAATTCACGTAATATTGTACCAGGCTATTATGGTGTGAACAGTATTGATTTAATGAGCGACTTATTCAACAAAGGTACACATACCATTGTGACCGATCGACCGGATTTAGCTTATCAATACCGTCAAAATCAATCGCAGCATTAATATAGCTCATCCCAACAATATAAAACTATAACGAAAAGCACACGCCCGTTCATTTGAGCGTGTGCTTTCTATTTATCTTATTAAACTTTATGCATGTACTTGGCATTGGCAGCTGCCGCCTGTACTGCAGCCGTGCATATCCGTTCTGAAGAAAGGATTGCCGACTTCGATTTTAACGTTATCTGAAATAGAAGTTGCGATGATTGTAATCACTTCATCTACCAAATTTTGAAGTTCTACTTCCTTTTGTTTATAGGCCATGACAGATGGCACCATTTCGTAATCACGTTTGCTTTTTCTTGTTGCACGCGATGCCGTTTGATAATCTGGATGATATTTGCCGAAACGCATCACTTCATCATATTGCACTTTGTTTTTCATAAACGTTTGATAATGTGCTTGTGCTGTTTCGTCTTCATTCATCTCTTGTCGTGCCAAACGATAAGCATGATAAATGTCAGACTGCAAAATCATATCACTCACTGCATCTACATGATCTAAAACATCAATGACTTCAGTATTTATCATTCGTGTCACCTTCCATCATTCTTCAATAAAGATTAATGTATAATAACCATCCATGACGTCTCCGCCCATTTCAGTATACTGTGTATTCAAGATTCTTGAACGATGTATATCTGAGTTCAGCCAACTGTGCAGCAAGGTCGGCACATCATTAAAGTCATATCCGACGTTTTGGCCAACAGATTTGAACTTGATATCTCTATCGTCTAATTGTTGTTTTAAAGCACCTTCTGTAAATTCAACATTCTTATTATTGGTGCTTTCGTATAAGTTTACTGAAGCAATATGACTTAAATCATTATTGACTTTAAACGGTTTTAATCCTTTTAAGTGACGGATTTGGTTTGTCACTTCGTATAACGTCATCAATTGGTTTACGTTTTGTTCATACGGCACATTTTTATGTTTGTTTTCAATTGTCTTTTCATCTGAAGACTTCGTCATTTGATAAGGGTTAAACATTACCAGCGCTTCTGCGTCTAAGAAACGTACACCTACGACTTTATTGGTTTGCTGATCAATGTATACTTGGGCGTAAGTATTGCCGTATTTTATCAGCATTTGTGTTTTCATATCTTCATCTGAAAGTTCTAAATCATATTGTTTACCATTTGCGTTGACTGTTGGTTCAGGGTTAATGCTCGTATTTTCAAAAATACTAGAAGCGTCTTCTGAGATTTTAATCGGTTCGATATCTGCTTTCGTACCTGTCGCATAGACCGATTTAATAATATTGTTTTTAGTCGTCACAATATAATATTGGTTGTTTTCTCTGAATACATAGTTCTTATAGTCATCATAATATTCATAAACACGGTCAGCTTGACCGAATTTTTTAGTTAAACCGCTAATATCATTATTCACCCAAGTACCGATACCTGATTTAGGTTTCGGATTCTCTGCTTGTTCTACTTTCTTTTGTGTTTGTTCAGTTTTCGTCGGCGTTTTCTTGTTCGGATTTTCTAACACATCGAATTTCAGCCGAGGCGAATAAAATAAATAGATAAGAAAAGTTATGAGGAGCAGCACTCCTACCACTTTAATAATTAAGTTCCTCATTCTCCGCCCACCTCAATGTTAAGTAATTATCATTGTACACGTTTCACACGTGCACTCGCAAGGATTGTATGCTAATTAAAAACATCGACTAACAACAAAACGTTATCAGTCGATGTTTAATGTTTAAAAGCCGAAAGTAGCTTTGAATAATGAAGTTGTTTCTCCGCCAGGATACATAACATATAACAAGATGTATACGATGATTCCTGTGAAAGCTGTGAAGATCCAAATAATTGCAGCCCAAGGGCCCACTTTTCTGTGGAGATTAAATTTATCTTTGAATGCTGTAATGATTTGGAATAATCCCATTAATCCGCCCACTGTCGATAATGCAATGTGGAAGATTAAGAAGAAATGATAGTAACCTTTCAACCATGCGGGACCGCCGAATGCGGTATTCCCGATAAAGAATGTTCTGCTCGCATAAATTACGAAGAATGTTAAAGCAAAGAAAGCAGCTGTTAACATGACTTTTTTATGCGCTTCAATTTTACGTTTTTTAATCAAGTACCACCCAACAATAACAAGCGCTGCACAGATTTGAATACAGCTGGTACTTATTGTCGGCAATATAGGTAGACTCATAAATCTCATCCTATCTTCAATTTATTTAAATCATATTGATTAAAGAAATTACTACTGCTAAAGCAAAGAATAGCACTAAGTAGTTAAGTGAGTAAACAAACATTAAAGTAGTCCATTTCTTTTGATTGAAGTTCTTCTTGAAGCTTGTTAATCCAAGATAAATCCAACCTAAGTTAAGAAGTGTTGCCAATACAACGAACACCGTGCCTAAGTTTGTAAGCAATAATGGTAAAGGCAATAATGCGATTAACCATACGAACATGCCTACTCTTGTACGGTTAAAGCCTTTAACCGATGGAAGCATAGGTATTTTTGCTAACGAATATTCGTCTTGGCGTTTAATTGCTAATGCATAGAAATGAATCGGCTGCCAACAAAATACAACTAAGAATAATGCGATTGCTGTTAAGCTGAGTTGTCCCTCAATCGCTGTCCATCCGATTAACGGCGGTACAGCACCAGGAAAGCTCCCGATAACAGTATTCCAAGTAGTATGGCGTTTAGACCAGATTGAGTAAAATGAGACATAACCGATAATCCCCATTAAACCGATAACACCTGATGGTATGTTTAAGATGAATAATAAAATTTCACCTAGTACCATCATTCCAAAACTTAAAATCAATAAATTTTTATTTGAAATTCTGTCATTGACTGTTGGTCTTGACTGTTTGCTTGGCATGATGCGGTCAATATCTTGGTCATAATAGTTATTGAGTGCACATGCGCCCCCCATGATGAGTGTTGAACCAATCATCATTAACAGAATTTGCGGCAGAGATGATAGGAAGGAATGATTCGCTAATGCAATCGCCAGCCATGATCCTGTAAACGCAGGAATTAAGTTCCCCTGAACCAGCCCCATTTTAATAATTGCTTTCAGTTCTTTAAGGGTTACACGGCTCGAGCTTGTCGACAAAGTGTGTCCTTTATCCATAATGCCCCTCCTTAAAATATTCATATAATACAATGATATAGCAAAAAGTAATAATTGACTAGATGAAATAAGACAAATTTGTGACACTTTAGCGACAACAACTATTTCAATAAATCGTCAATTTTGTGACACATTTTCAATCTACTTACTATTAAAATTCTAGGGTATTATTGATATAATGTTTATAAATATTACAAAATATCGAATGACAACTAGGCTTGAGGTGCGGAAAATACGATAATCTCTACTTATCGTTCCCATTCTCTGCCTTTATCTATGTCAATCAATCAGTGGGGTGTTTTACATTGTTTAAGAAACGTAACCTTAAATGGTTAGCAGTTCTCGCAACGATTATTATGGCATGGGTTCAATTAGGAGGCGCACTTGTTACGAAAACAGGTTCGGCAAACGGCTGCGGTTCATCTTGGCCGTTATGCCACGGTGCATTCTTGCCGCAAAACCTTCCAATCGATACCATCATCGAACTCAGCCACCGTGCTACATCATTATTATCATTAATCGTTGTTTTATGGCTAGTCATTACAGCTTGGAAAAACATCGGGTATATCAAAGAAGTAAAACCTTTAGCAATTATCAGTGTCGGTTTCTTGCTGATCCAAGCATTAGTCGGCGCAGCTGCAGTACTTTGGCAGCAAAATGATTATGTACTTGCGTTGCACTTCGGGATTTCATTAATCAGTTTCTCATCTGTCTTCGTACTTACACTTATCATTTTCGATGTCGATAAAAAATACGAAGCGAATAAAGTGCACATCGACCATAAACTTAGAGTCTATACATGGACAATGGCCATTTGTTTATACGTTGGTATTTACACAGGTGCCCTTGTACGTCATACTGATTCTTCATTAGCCTATGGTTCTTGGCCATTACCGTTCGCAGACTTGATTCCGCATACTGAACAAGACTGGGTACAACTTGCACACAGACTCTTAGCTCTTGTCGCAAGTATCAGTGTCTTCCTCGCATTCAACTATGCGATCAGACATTACCATGAAAACCGTACAATTCGTTATGGTTACACAGCCGCATTATTATTAATCGTGCTTCAAATTGTGACTGGCGCATTATCCATCTTCACAGGTGTTAATTTATTAGTCGCATTGTTACACGCATTGATTATTACATTTGAATTCGGTTTAATCGCCTACTTCATCTTATTAATGCTGCGAACAAGACGTGCAGAAAAAGCTAATCAATAATATATTCAATGCATCCGTTCACCTTATTGGTGAGCGGATTTTTTATGCATACAGACAAAAAAGATGCCCTGCGCTGATACGCAAGACATCTTAATCAATGATTATTCATCTTTTTCAAGTTCTACTAATAAATCTCCAGTTTGAATGCCTTCGCCATTAGTGACAGTGACTTGTTTCACTGTACCGCTGAATGGTGCTTGGACTGTTGTTTCCATTTTCATTGCTTCAGTGATTAACAGTGCTTGACCGCTGTCTACATGGTCGCCTACTGCTACTTTCACTTCTGAAACTGTACCAGGCATTTGTGCACCGATATGGTTCGGATTAGATTTATCTGCTTTTGGTTTTACAGTTTCATTTGTTTTAACATTTTCATCTTGGATTTTAATTTGTCGTGTTTGACCGTTCATGATGAAGAAGATCGTTCTGACACCTTTTTCATCCGGTTCAGTAATCGCTTCTAAAGTTATAATCAGCGTTTTACCTTTGTCGATTTCAACTTCCACTGTTTCTCCGACTTGCATACCGAAGAAGAATGTTGGTGTATCTAATAAAGAGACATTGCCGAATTGTTCTTTTGTCGCAATATATTGTTCGTATACTTTCGGATAAATCGCATAACTGATTAAATCTTGTTCAGTGACAGGTTTATCTTGTTTCTCTTGAAGTTCTTTGCGCAATGATTCGAAATCAATCGCTTCAAGATATTCGCCTGGACGTTCAGTTAAAGGTGTTTGACCTTTCAATACAACTTTTTGAAGTTCTTTATTGAAGCCGTCAGTCGGTTGACCGATTTCACCTTTAAAGAATGATACCACTGATTCAGGGAAGTCGAGTTTATAACCGTCGCGTAAAACATCTTCTTCATTCAAGTCGTTTTGAACCATGTATAATGCCATGTCTCCAACTACTTTAGAAGATGGTGTTACTTTAACAATATCGCCGAATAAGAAGTTGACACGGCGGTACATATCTTTCACTTCGTGGAATCGGTTGCCAAGACCTAAACTTTTCGCTTGTTGATTTAAGTTAGAATATTGTCCGCCAGGCATTTCGTATTGATAAATCTCTGTATTCGGAGATTTGAAATCACTTTCGAAATCGCTGTAGTAATGACGGACTGTATCCCAATATTGTCCTAAGCGCTCTAAGCCGTTGATATTGGCACGTGCATCGCGTCCAAAGCCGTTTAATGCATAATACAATGAATTGGCACTTGGCTGGCTTGTTAAGCCGCTCATAGAAGATACTGCAGTATCGATTACATCGACACCAGCATCAGCTGCTTGTTTATAAGTTAAGATACCGTTACCGCTTGTATCATGTGTATGCAAGTGGATTGGAATATTAACTGCTGCTTTTAATTCTCCTACTAATTCATAAGCTGCTTTAGGTTTTAATAATCCGGCCATATCTTTGATGGCTAGAATATGGAAACCTTCACGTTCTAATTCTTTCGCAAGGTTCACATAGTATTCCAATGTGTAAATGTTTGAACGCTGCGGATCTAAAATGTCCCCTGTATAACAAATTGTACCTTCAGAGATTTTGCCTGCTTCTTGTACCGCTTCATTCGCAACTTTCATTTGATCTAACCAGTTCAATGAGTCGAAGATACGGAAGACATCAATACCTGCATCGGCACTTTCTTGTACGAATTTTTTAATGACATTATCCGGATAGTTTTTATACCCTACTGCGTTAGAAGCACGTAATAACATTTGGAATAAGATATTAGGAATGGCTTTTCGCATTTTCTCTAATCTTTCCCAAGGATTTTCTTTTAAGAAGTTATACGCAACATCAAACGTTGCACCGCCCCACATTTCTAATGAGAACGCATCTTGCAAGATTTCCGCTGTTTCAGACGCAATCGCAAGCATATCATTAGTACGCACACGAGTCGCAAGCAATGATTGGTGCGCATCACGGAATGTTGTATCTGTAATCAACACATCATCTTGTTTTAATAACCAATCCGCTACTGCTTTAGGTCCTTGTTCATCCAAGATTTGTTTTGTACCTCTTAATTGATTGATTTTGTTTTGAGGCACACGCTCAATATGCGGACGTTCAAATTCAGGTTTCGGACGTTTTTCAACATTCGGGAAACCATTGATTGTCACATTACCGATATATTCCAATGTTTTCGTACCGCGGTCTTGTGTCGGTTTGATATCGAAGAGTTCAGGAGTTTCTTCGATAAATTTCGTTGTATAGTCGCCTTCTTGGAATTGTTTGTTTCTGATTACATTGATTAAGAATGGAATATTCGTTTTAACACCGCGAATACGCATTTCTCTCAAAGAACGATCCATCTTTTCAATTGTTTGTTTAAATGTTAAAGCGTGTGTAGACAATTTAACTAATAACGAGTCATAATAAGGTGAAATTTCTGCACCTTGGAATCCGTCACCTGCATCTAAACGGACACCGAAACCGCCGCTTGAGCGATAAGCAATAATATGGCCTGTATCAGGCATAAAGTCGTTTGTCGGATCTTCTGTTGTGATACGGCATTGGATTGCATAACCTAAAGTATGAATGTCCTCTTGATGCGGAATACCGATTTCATCACCGAATAATGATTCGCCGTCAGCCACAAGAATTTGAGACTTCACAATATCAATACCAGTAATCATTTCAGTAATAGTATGTTCTACTTGTACACGAGGGTTGACTTCAATAAAGAAGAACTCATTGCCTGATACTAAAAACTCGACTGTACCCGCATTCACATAACCTACATTATTCATTAATTGCAGCGCTGCATCGCAAATACGCTGACGAAGTTCTGGGTCCATACCTACAGAAGGTGCAACTTCTACTACTTTTTGGTGACGGCGCTGAACAGAACAGTCACGTTCATAAAGGTGCACAATATTGCCGTGTGCGTCACCGATGACTTGTACTTCGATATGTTTTGGTTCGTTAATATACTTTTCAATATATACTTCACTGTTGCCGAATGATTTTTGTGCTTCAGATTTCGCACGTGAAAAAGCTTCTTCTAATTCTGATTCCTCATTCACGATACGCATACCTTTACCACCGCCGCCGCTAGTGGCTTTAATCATTAACGGATAACCAGCTTCTTTCGCAAAATCAGCTGCTTTATGATAATCCTCAATCGGTCCGTCTGTACCAGGGATAACAGGCAAGCCCGCTTTAATTGCTGTTGCACGTGCTTTGACTTTATCACCGAACATATCTAAATGTTTTAATTCTGGTCCGATAAAGATAATGCCTTCTTCTTCACAACGTTCTGCGAAGGTTTCATTCTCACTTAAGAATCCGTATCCTGGATGAATCGCATCTACTCCTGCATTTTTAGCCACTTCAATAATACGTTCAATATTCAAATAGCTGTCTGCCGGTCCTAAATCTTCACCGACCAAATAAGATTCATCTGCTTTGTTTCTATGTAATGAACCCTTGTCCTCATTTGAATAAATCGCTACTGTTTTAATATTTAATTCAGTGGCTGCACGGAAAATACGAATTGCGATTTCACCGCGGTTTGCTACCATTAATTTATTAATCTTCTTCAAGTGATCAACCCCCAAAAATCAATTATTAGAATTTTCTAAACCTTTGTTGTAAATTTTATTATACCAAAACACGAACATTGATGACAGTTAATTTCACAGCCCGTTCACAAAAATAAGCTTTGCTTTTTGTTTTCACAAAATACTTTCCTTAATTCTGCTTTTAAACCAACGTCTCATGCAGCGGTAATAATATGACTTATCTAAACATACAGATATTATATCACATTTTCTTATAACCAATCATAACTTTTGTTTATATACTTCACTTAAAGCAATCATTTTAACTTAACTTTTAATTCTTAACATTGTTTGCACTCCACTCAGAAAATGTTTGTGTTTTTGTTAAGAAAACGTAAAAAGATATAAAAAAGACCAAGAGATAGGAAATCTCTCGGTCCTGAATATTAATATCTTCTTGGAATATCTATATGTCGCTGCTGTGCTGCTCTTTTTTCCATTTTGATTTGTTTCGCCGTTATCAACAACAAGCCTAAGGCTATACTTAAACTGATCATTGAAGAACCGCCGAAACTGATAAACGGCAATGGTACCCCTGTTAATGGGATTAATGCTGAAATACCGCCTAAGTTAACGAAAGTTTGACTTCCGATATAACTAGCGATACCTACACAAACCAATTTATAAAAATATGACTGTGTTTGTGCAGCAAGCTGGAATGCTCTGTATACAATAAAGAACAAGAGGCCAAGTACAAAAAGACCGCCGATTAAGCCCAGCTCTTCACATATTACTGCGAATATAAAGTCGGTATGCGGCTCTGGCAAGTAACCAAGTTTCATCACACTGTTGCCGATACCTTTACCAAATAATCCGCCGTTGCCTATCGCCATTAATGAGTTGGAAATATGGTAACCTGTTCCGGATTCATAGTGGAACGGGTCTGTCATAATTCTAAAACGGGCAACCAAGTATGCAGGCAGCCAGCCTAATGCGGCAAATAAAATCAGCGAGGCGATACCGCCGGCTGCAATCAATCCGCCCCATTTCAGTATCGGTTTAACCCAAATACCTGCATAAAAGACTATAGACATAAAGATAATCGTAATCAGCATGGTTTGCCCTACGTCACGCTGCAGCAATACTAAAAAGATACAGCCTATGATTAATAATATAGGTCCTAATATCACTTTAGAATTGCTGAGCACTTTGGCACGCTTTTTATTGATCATATACGGCAAATATAAAATGATTGCAATTTTCAACAGCTCAGACGCCTGCAAGTTCATAAAACCTAAGTTAATCCAGCTTTTTGAACCATTAATATTCTTACCTACAATCAAAGTTGCAAATAGTAATAAAAAGACGCCGATCATGACACCCTGCTGAACCTTTTTATTCTGCAGAATTTTTACATTCATAAAAAAGGCCATAAAGAACACAATGAGGAAACTCATGATGACATACATTAATTGTCTCGTATAGAAATAAGTTCCAGACACCGGTGTTCCGCCTGTCAATGTACCTTTCGTTGCTGCGACCATACTGGCACTGTAAACCATCACTAAGCCGATTAAACAGAGCATAATATATGTAATTACAAGCGGGTAATCGATATATCTTGCGTACTTCCCTACATGTCGAAAGAAAGCTTTTACGTTATTCATTTATTAAATCATCCAATTCTTATATTTGAAGCAGTTTCAAATATTTTGCAGAGTTTGTTTAAGGTGCAATGACACCTTACTTCTTTTTCAACTTTCAAGATATCTTTATAAAACCATATTTTTAAGCGGTGTTGCAAGTAATTCTATAACGTTTTTTGAAATAAAAAAGCGGCTGGAGATTCTATCAAACTCTGACAGAACTGCAGCCACTTCATACGTTTTTATCTGATGCCGTTGCTTTAAACGTTTGTGAATGCTTCGTGAAGTTTAGACAATTCTTTTTCAAGACGCAGCATAATTTCTTTGCCTTGTTCAATTTCAATAAGGCCTAAATTCGCTGCAAAGTCTACTTCTTTTTGCAAGCCAAACATTTGTGTATCTAATACTTCTTCGTATAATGGACATTGCGGCAATGTTAAATTGTCCATTTGTACTTTGATTAATTGCAGAATGCGCTCTGCATCTTTATTTAATTGGTCATATGCCGCGTTATTTATTGTGTTCGCTTTCATCATGACATACTCCCCCTATCATTTCTTGTCATATAAAAATTTTAGCTTACTCAATATCAAATTGCAAGTAAATTTCAATTCAGTATTTCTAATCTATGTTATCATAGACTCAGATAATATAAAGGGGAGCGCATAAAATGATACAAATTAAGGGTAAAGTCAAATTTCCGATTACTTTAGACAGTACAACTTGGATTTTTGATGATCGTAAAGTAAAAATCGAAGATTTAGAAGCAGGTGTCTTTGAAGGTACGAAGCCTGTAGAATTCCAAAACAACCGTGAATGGAACAGAGCGATTTTGGAAGGCCAAACGAACCCGCCAACACTTAATTCTGAAATCAAATACAAAAAACGTGCCATGATTGAAGATACATTTGTAATCAATATGACACCTTTCTTCAAAAATGCTGAGCCGGATGATTCTGCATCCGCAATTCGTTTGTCTAATGAAGAAGATGCTATTGAAGTTCCATTAAGCTTGTTGCCTTACCTCTTCTTTAAATTTGCGGACAAAGGCAAACGCTTATATGATGATAACGGTGTAGACAGCTTCGTGTACATACCTGAAGAAGGGTATTCACATGAATTCAAACATGTGACACATATCGAGGTGGTATAACTTGAGAAAAGTACAGTGTATCTTATGTGATACAGAAGTACTGATAGACGAAAATACGTTAGAGGCAAAACAGCTAAAAAATCATCCCATGCGTACATTTATGTGCGAGGAATGCAAAAGCCGTTTAGATGTGCCGAAACAACGTAACAATTACTATAAGTCGCAAAATAACTTTAATATTTTCACAAAAGATCATGAGTAATCACCTCATGGTCTTTTTTTTACGACCTCGGAACACCATTAACTTAAATATATTTATACAAGATAAAGTATTTGAAATTAAAAAGAGCGTTTGGACCGGCAATCATTGCCGATTCAAACGCTCTGGCTTTATATTGAACAAATTATTCTTCTTCAGCCATAATTTGTTTTACACGTTTTGCTTCTTTTTCACGTTGAGATTTATTTAAGATTTTCTTTCTCATACGGATGTTTTCTGGTGTAACTTCTAATAATTCATCGTCATCGATAAATTCTAATGCTTCTTCAAGTGTTAAGATACGCGGACGTTTCATTACTTGTGTTTGGTCTTTTGTTGCTGAACGGACGTTGGTTTGGTTTTTAGTTTTTGTGATGTTGACTGTTAAGTCATTTTCACGGTTGTTTTCACCAACAATCATTCCTTCGTATACTTCAGTACCAGGTTCCATGAAGTTTGTACCGCGGTCTTCTAAACCGATAATTGCATATTGGCTGGCTTTACCTTGGTCCATTGATACTAATACACCGTTACGGCGTCCGCCGATGCGGCCTTTAACACGTGGACGGAATTCTTCGAATGTGTGGTTGATGATACCATAACCACTTGTCATAGACATGAATTCAGTTGTATAACCGATCATACCGCGTGCAGGCACCATAAAAATTAAACGTGTTAAACCGTTATCTGTTGTAACCATGTCTAACATTTCACCTTTACGTTGACCTAATGATTCAATAACTGAACCTGAATTTTCTTGAGGTACTTCACATTGTACGCGTTCGAATGGTTCGCATAATACGCCGTCGATTTCTCTTAAGATAACTTGAGGTTTAGATACTTGTAATTCATAACCTTCACGACGCATATTTTCAATTAAAATTGATAAGTGCAATTCACCACGACCAGCAACAATCCATGCATCCGGTGAATCTGTAGGTGTAACTTTCAATGATACGTCTGTTTCAAGCTGTTGATCTAAACGGTCTTGAATTTGACGTGCAGTGACGTAAGTACCTTCACGGCCGGCAAATGGAGAGTTGTTGACACGGAATGTCATTTCAAGTGTCGGTTCGTCAATACGAAGTACAGGCAATGCTTCTTGATGGTCATGCGGTGTAACTGTTTCACCAACGTTGATGTCTTCCATGCCTGATACTGCGATTAAGTCCCCTGCATGTGCTTCTTGGATTTCTTCACGTTTCAATCCGAAGAAACCAAAGATTTTTGTAACACGGAAGTTTTTCACGCTGCCGTCTAATTTTAATAAGGATACTTGGTCGCCGACTTTAATCGTACCTCTGAACACACGACCGATACCGATACGTCCGACATAGTCATTGTAGTCTAATAATGCAACTTGGAATTGTAGCGGCTCATCTCTGTTATCTACAGGTGCTGGTACATATTCTAAGATTGTTTCATATAATGACTGCATGTTTTCATCTTGTTTATCAGCATCTAAGCTTGCTGTACCGTTAACAGCAGATGCATATACTACTGGGAATTCAAGTTGTTCGTCGTTTGCGTCTAATTCGATAAATAAGTCTAAGACTTCATCCACAACCGCTTCAGGGCGTGCTGCTGGTTTATCGATTTTATTCACTACAACAACAGGTTTCAAGTTTTGTTCTAAAGCTTTTTTCAACACGAAACGTGTTTGAGGCATTGTACCTTCGTAGGCATCAACAACTAATACAACACCGTCTACCATTTTCATGATACGTTCAACTTCGCCGCCGAAGTCAGCGTGTCCAGGTGTATCCAAAATATTAATTCTAGTGCCTTTATAGTTAACAGCAGTATTTTTAGCTAAAATTGTAATACCGCGTTCTCTTTCAATGTCATTAGAATCCATTGCACGTTCATCAACATGCTCATTCTCACGGAAAATACCAGATTGTTTTAATAATTCGTCAACTAAAGTTGTTTTACCATGGTCAACGTGAGCAATGATAGCAATATTACGTACGTCTTCTCTTAAATTTGTCATACTAAATTTCCTTTCTTGAGTAAATTCCCACTTCAATTTGCAACTTTTTTATTATATCATATTATTGAGCAAAGAATAATAAGGTGGGGTTTGAATGCAGAAAAAAAAATCAAAAGCAATCTTCTGGATCTATTCAGTTCTTGCAGTGATTTTCTTAGTCTTGTTTAGTTTCAGTCTAGGTGCACAAAATTACTGGTTTATGGCAATTACAGCAATTGTCTTAATCGCAATTTTCGGTGCCGGCCTTTACGACTAAGAAAAAATATCGCGAAAATGACTGGTTCTAACCTTTCATTTCTACCGTAACAAAAGTTTCCACTTGTTGCAGTACCCTGCAGCGTGGAGAATACACATAAATACAGTCAAAAGAAAAAGGTTGGGTTCATGCAGCTGTAATTGTGCACTTTACTTAGTTCACAATAGCATACATGGTCCCGACCTTTTATTAATTATTGATGTCTTTTTTGTAATGCTGTCAAAGTTTCCTTCTCCGTCAGCAAGTGTTTTGTTAAAATCTCCTCATGTATGGTGGCATTGCCTACAAGTACAGAGTGCGGTTGTGTAATGACTAACGGATTGCCGAGCAAGTCCGTTCCTTTACCGCCTACTTCATTTAAAATAATTAATCCGCCGGCAAAATCCCAAGGCTGTAAGCGCGGTGTAATATAAGCACCTAATTTGCCTTGCGCTACATTGATGATTTCTAAGGCCGCAGAACCATATGCGCGACAGCTTCTCGCTTCATCTACTACCTTTTTGAATATAACACCTATTGTCGGCTTTGTTAACCAGTTTGGATTAATTCCGATTAAACTTTTATTCAATACTGTATTATTAAGCGGTTTCATCGGCTGTTCGTTAATAAAAGCACCTTGTCCCGTCTTAGCATGGTATAAAATATCTCTCATCACATCATAAACAAAACCTGCATACGGTTTACCATCATTATAAATACCGATAGAAATCGCAAAATTTTCTTGCTGGTGTACGAAGTTTAATGTGCCATCAATCGGATCAATCACCCACACCATACCTTTTTGTTCTATTTCAGACATCGGTCTGCCGTGTCCTTCTTCTCCGATAAATTGATGATCTGGATAATTCTCCATAATATTATTATAAATAAAGTCTTCAGTCGCTTTATCGACATTCGTTACTAAATCATTCGGATTAGATTTTGTTTCAATATCGATATCTTGCTGCATCATTTTACGAATATTATTTCCTGCTTCTATTACAAGCCCTTTAGCAAAATCATAAACTGCCATCTGATGACACCCCTTCTGTAACATATTAACGCTATCATTTGTGAATATAATATCATTTACTCTTCATTAAGCCTAACTTATGCTACAATATTTTCAATAATAGCAAACAGGAGGCTTTATATGTCTAAATATACTTTTTCTTTAAAAAACTTTAAAGTGTTTGAAGTGCCTGGTTTAGACGCACGCATGCAAGCCATTGAATCAGATATCCGCCCCAAATTACGCAACTTGGGCGAACACTTCACAGACTTTTTAAATACACATACTGCCGACGAATTCTTTCCGCATATCGCAAAGCATGCACGTCGTACAGTAAATCCTCCAAAAGATACATGGATTGCATTTTCAACTAATAAACGCGGATATAAAATGCTGCCGCACTTCCAAATCGGCCTTTTCGAATCGCAAGTCTTTGTCATGTTCGGTGTGATGCATGAAGCGAAAAACAAAGCACAAGCCATCGACGTGTTCGAAAAGCATCTGTCAGACATTGAAAACTTGCCTGAGGATTACCGTATCTGCCCTGATCACGTCAAAATGGAAAAACCGCTGATTAAAGATTTAACCACAGCGGACTTAGAAGAAACATTAGCACGTGCCAAACAATTAAAGAAAGGCGAGTTCTTTATTGCACGCACCCTTTCTCCGCGTTCGCCTGAATTAAAATCAGACCGTGCTTTCATTGAATTCTTAGAAGCGACTTTCGAACAATTATTAAAGTTCTATCCATAATAGCATACAAAAAAACATTACACTATTTATACAGATACCTCGTGCTGATTTCAACATCAATTGCTTGAAATCAGCTTTTTATTTTCCAAAAATTTGTCCATTGTTCACAATATGTCTTTCATTTTTGTGAATTTTTAGGTTGACCTAACTTTATTTTTACTTTATCATTAAACCATTATTAGAACACATTGAATTGGGGGTGACCTTCTTGAGTAAAAGAGAGGTCAATTATAATAACGACAGCTTAGATGAAATCAACAATACTGTCAGTTTCAACTCAAACAGCAGTATTAAACAGAAATTCCTCTCCTTCTTAGGACCTGGCTTGCTGGTCGCAGTAGGCTATATGGACCCCGGCAACTGGATAACTTCCATGCAAGGCGGAGCTAAATACGGATATATTCTGTTATTCGTGATTTTAATCTCAAGTGTGTCTGCGATGCTCCTGCAAAGTATGACTGTCAGGTTAGGTATCGCATCAGGGCATGATTTAGCCCAAGTTACCAAGCATTTTTTAAACAAACCGCTCGCATTTATTTTCTGGATTATAGCTGAACTCGCAATCATTGCTACGGATATTGCTGAAGTTATCGGCAGTGCGATTGCACTTGATCTATTATTCGGAATTCCATTGCTGGTTGGTGCGATTATTACAGTATTAGACGTCTTTATCTTATTATTCATCATGAAATTCGGTTTCAGAAAGATAGAAGCGATTGTCGGTACTTTAATCTTTACTGTACTTGCTATCTTCATCTTTGAAGTATATATCGCTTCACCGGATGTAGTAAAAGTCCTAAACGGATTTGTACCTAGCAGCAGTATCATTACTGAACACGGTGCGTTATATATCGCATTAGGTATTATCGGCGCAACAATTATGCCGCATAACCTGTACTTGCATTCATCTATCGTGCAATCACGTACGTATAACAGAAGAGATGAAGCATCAAAAGCACAAGCAATCAAATATGCGACGATTGATTCTAACATCCAATTATCTATCGCATTTGTCATCAACTGCTTATTGCTTGTTCTAGGTGCCGGATTATTCTTCGGCAGCGGCAATGCGGATAATTTAGGCGGATTCTATGACTTATATCAAGCCTTAGAACAACAACCGCTGCTCGGTGCATCGCTTGGCGGCTTAATGAGTACACTCTTTGCGGTGGCATTGCTTGCCTCTGGTCAAAACTCAACCATTACAGGTACATTAGCCGGTCAAATCGTCATGGAAGGTTTCATCAACTTGAAAATGCCGAACTGGGTAAACCGTTTAATTACGCGCTCACTCGCAATTATCCCGGTTATCATTTGCTTGATTATCTTTCACGGCAATGAAAGCATGATGGAACAACTGTTAGTCTTCTCGCAAGTATTCTTAAGTATCGCTTTGCCTTTCACATTGATACCGCTTCAGCTTGCGACTAACAACTCGAATCTTATGGGACAATTTAAAAACAAATTATGGATCAACATCGTATCATGGTCTCTCATTGTGATATTAAGTCTCTTGAATATTCACTTGATTATTCAAACATTCCAAGAATTATAATAAAGTTAACGCACGATCAATCATTCATAGCGATTGATCGTGCGTTTTTTTAACTTTATTTTGAATCATCATCTAAATCATGTCGTGTCGGACGTTCATTTGAGTTTCTTCTGCGCTGTTGTGTTAAATCATGTGTATCTAAATCCTCATGTTGAGCAAAGTCTTCTTGATGCGCACGCCCTTTATCCTCTGAAGCATGTTCTGTTTTATGCGCATGTTCCTCAGCGCGCTTTTCACGTTGATCTAAGTCTGTATTAGGATTAGATACAGCATCGAAATAGTTATGTTCTCTGTCGTATGCTTTATCCGCTTCGCTTTTAGCTTTGCTTCTTCTGACAAACAGCATAACCCCTGCAATAAAGAATAAAATCGTTGCGATGAAGTTTGAGAAAAAGATACCCGCAATCGCCGCAATAATTAAAATGATACCTGAAGCGATACGGTTTTTCTTAATCAATACCAAACCGATAGCCGCAATAATCGCAACTACAATCAAACCTATTGTCGTAAAGATTAATGTTTGATGCAGATATTCAGGCGATATGCTTGGGTCCCCTTGTTTAAGTAAAATATCCGACAGCATTCCTTTGCCCATAAAGATGCCGATTAAGAACAATAACATATAAATCAATGTTAAGCCGACACCTATCCAACCTAGTATTTTTTCAACTTTTCTATTCATGATTTCCCTCCCTAATTAAAAATCGCTTTGTTAAAGCCCGTTGAAGTGGGTCTTATCAACGTAAATACCCTTAAAGCTCAGATTTATGCAATTTTATTTTATTTTGTACATAAGTTAACTTATTTTCGAAACATTACTTGGAATTTATAAAAAAACCGAAGCAGTGACGTCACTGCTTCGGCTTAGTTTGCTTTATTCTTTTTCTTTTGGATTATCTTGTTCTGTTTGTTGCGCTTGTTCATTTTGTTCTTCTTTAGGCGCCTCAGGTTTTGTTTTGCCTTGGTTGAAAGAACGGCGTTCTTCAAAGTTCATACGTCTTTGATTAACCGCACTTGGACGGTTTTTACGCGCCTCTTTCGCACGTTTTTTACGTTCTTTTTTCTCGCGTTTGCGTGCTGCTTTTTCTTCAGCTGTTTCACCTTTGCGCGGTTCTGTATCGCGGTATTTCACTTCTTCAGGTTCTTGTTCTTCTTGTTCCATCGCTTGCTTGCGTGCTTGTTCACGTTCATACGCTTCATTTTCTTGCTGCGCTTTGACTTCATCTTCTGATTTTTGTTTGTATTTCGCCTGACGTGACAAGAATGCAGGACCAGCAGCTTCCGCTTCTGAATGTTCTTCATCGCTTGTTTCAACATTGTCTTCTTGATGCGGTGCTTCTGAACGTTCTTCTTGTACTCTGTCTTTCTTAGGTACATAAGGTTTTACATCGTCTTCGTCATCTTCATATTGTGCACGCGGTTCGTCGCGTTTTTCATATGAAGGGACATAGCGCGGATTTCTTTCCTCTTCTTCATAGTAGCCGCCGCGATGTGATGGTTCTCTGTCATATCTATCATAACGGTCATAATCATTGCCGTACGCACCTGGATAATACGGTACTGTTTCTACTCTATCTTTACGCGCAAACATCATAATTGCGACGATAAAGAACAATACTGGAATAATGATTGTAGCTAATAACAATACAAGCGGCAGCGTAATGATAGATGCGACTAAGAATAAAATTCCTGACAGCACTCTGATATTCATTGAAATGAGTGCTAAGAAAGAAATAAGCAAGCAGACAATCAAGTAAACAATGACTGCCCATATACCATTTTGAAGCCAAATCACAAATTGTGTGGTATTTAAACTGTTATTGGCTAACACTTGCTGTGCTAAGTCGTTATTATTAATCGACTGTTCTAGATTTTGAATTGATGTATTGTTGCTGAATGACACAAGTGCAATAAACATAGTAGTTACTGTTAACAACAGTAATCCAATCCAGTTCAGCCAGCCAAGTACTTTTTCTGCGACTCTGCTGACTGGGCGTTTTATTTGTGTATATTGTGGTTCATCAGACATCATTAACACTCCCTACTCTACTTACTAAATCGTTTTATTGTAATGACATTTTGAAATTCAGAAAATGTTCATTATAATCACTTAAAATATCTTTACCCAAATCCTTGTACACTTCAAGCCTATTTTGTGTTTCTTTCGAAGGATAAAAACGCTGATCCGTTCTGATTTCTTTAGGCAATAGGTTTGCGGCAGCCTTATTCGGTGTCGCATAACCTACCCATTCAGTATTCTGCTTACTGTTTTTAGGGTCCAATAAGAAATTAATAAATTGATGTGCACCCTCTTTGTTTTGTGCAGTTTTCGGTATTACCATCGTATCGAACCACAAATTAGAGCCCTCTTTTGGCACAATATAATCAAATTCAGGATTTTCTTGTACGATAGGTGCTGCGGTACCGCTCCATACTACTGCGATATTCGCTTCATGCTGTTCTAGCATCATCGTTACCTCATCACCGACAATACCTTTGACTTGCGGTGCTAAGTGAGCTAAATCCGCCTCAGCTTCGTTTAAATGCTTCGGATTGGTATCATTCAAACTATAACCGAGCTTATTCAAACTCAATCCCATGATTTCACGCGCACCATCCACTAATATAATATCATTTTTAAACTTAGGATTATATAAACTTCTCCAAGATGAAAAATCTTCCTTTGGATAAGCTTCTTTATTATAAATAATACCCACTGTACCAAAGAAATATGGAATAGAATAACGATTATTTCGATCATAGGCCATATTCATATAACTTTTATCCAAATATTTCATGTTCGGCAGCTGTTTATGATCTAAAGGTACCAGCAAATGATCCTTTTTCATCTTTTGTACAGTGTACTCACTCGGGAAAGCGACATCGTAATGCGTTCCGCCGTTACGAATTTTAGCTTCCATTGCTTCATTGGAATCAAAGGTTTCATAAACGACTTGAATGCCTGTTTCTTTCTCAAACTTTTGAATCAACTCAGGATCAATATATTCTCCCCAGTTATAAACATAAATCTTCTTGCCTGACTTTTGGTCATCCTCTGAACTATACCATTTACTTATACCGAGGCATAGCAATCCGATAACCAAGGCACCGATAACCAGTTGTAGCATTCGATTCATCGCAGCACACCTCTTTTCAATACACTATGGCGTTTAGTGTAGCGTTGAATCGTATAGTAACCGATAATACCAATCATAATCACACCGAATATCAAAGTAGAAATCGCATTGATTTCCATACTGATACCTTTACGCGCCATCGCATAGACTTCTACAGATAAAACACTGAAGCCATTCCCCGTCACAAAGAAACTGACTGTAAAGTCATCTAATGAATATGTCAAAGCCATAAAGAACCCTGCAATAATTGCCGGCATCAAATTCGGAATCATAACACGATTCAATACTTGCCAATCTGTTGCCCCTAAATCTTTAGCAGCCGTAAACATATTCTGGTTCATCTCATACAATTGCGGCAAGACGATAATGACCACAATCGGAATACAAAATGCAATATGCGAAATTAATACAGTCCAAAAGCCGAGGCCCATGCCTGTAAAATGACCAATCGCAGTAAACATAATTAAGAAAGATGCCCCGATAACAACATCAGAAGAAACTAACAAGACATTATTCAATGTTAAAAATGTTAATTTCATACGCTTATGGCGCAAGTGATACAATGCTATGGCACCGAAAGTACCAATGAATGTCGAGAGCGCCGCAGCTAAAAGTGCCACTGCGATGGTGTTGAATAAAATCGACATCAAACGATCATTTTGAAACAACGTTTGATAATGTTCTAACGTAAAACCTTCAAAATGAATCATATTACCGCCGGAGTTAAAGGAATATACCATTAAAAAGAGTATCGGGATGTATAACCCGATAACGAGTAATCCTAAATATAATTTGCCATACCATGTCATGATCTGCGCCCTCCCTCGTTGCCTGATTTCGTGATGACTAAAACGAATGCCATAAAGATAATTAAAGCAATCGCAATGGTAGAACCCATGCCATAGTTTTGTATCACCAGAAATTGTTCTTCTATCGATGTCCCGATATTGATGACTTTATTACCTGCAATCAAGCGTGTAATCATGAATAATGAAAGTGCAGGAATAAATGTGACTTGTATACCAGATAATACTCCTGCTTTCGTCAAAGGCAAAATCACTTTGCGCAATGTAATCCACTTATTCGCTCCTAAATCAGTAGAAGCTTGAAGCAGATTATCAGGGATTGATTTCATACTGTTGAATATCGGCAAGATCATAAATGGAATGTAAATATAACTTGCTACAATAATAAAGGCAGCTGCAGTAAATAATAATTCTGTTTTTGGAAGATGCATCACACCTAATATTTGATTGATAATACCATCATGACTGAAAATCCCGATAAATGCATACGTCTTGAGCAGTAAATTAATCCAAGTCGGTATGATTAAGATCAGTATCCATAAATTTTGATGGGCTGATTGACGAATAAAATAAGCCGCAGGATAACTGATTATCAATGTGACAAGCGTAATCACTGCCGCATAGAAAATAGAGATTCCCATCATCTTCAAATAACGCAGACTGAATATTTGCTGATAATTGCTGAAACTGAAATGACCATGAATATCTAAAAATGAAAAATAGACTAATAAAATGACTGGAATGATAATAAACCCAACCATCCAAATCAAATACGGCACAAATAAAAATTTATTTAATTTTGTCATCAGCTAGCCCTCATAGCTTTCAATACGTTTGTCGAATTCTGCTTCCGTTTCACCCGGCACCATAATATGAATCGCATCAGGTTCAAAGTATAAGCCGACAGTCGCACCTGTTTGTGCTTTCTTTGTCGATTGAATCATCCATGCATAGCCTTCTTTATCTCGGCAATTGATTTCATAATACACACCTCTAAAGAGCATTGATTCGACGACCGCTTCAAACAGCCCTTCGCTTGGCGCTGTAATCGCAATATCTTCCGGACGAATCACAACTTCTATCTTTTGTCCTTTAGGAATACCCATATCCACACACTCTATCTCTTTATCATAGATATTAACCACACGATCCTTCACCATTGTACCTTCAATAATATTTGATTCGCCTATAAAATCAGCCACAAAACGATTTACAGGTTCATCATAGATATTTAACGGTGTATCCAGCTGTTGAATTTTGCCGTCTTTAATCACCGCAATATAGTCGCTTAAAGCCAGTGCTTCTTCTTGATCATGAGTCACAAATATAAATGTAATCCCCAAGCGCTTCTGCAAGGCACGCAATTCATACTGCATCTCTGTACGCAGCTTTAAATCTAATGCTGATAGTGATTCATCCAACAATAATATTTTTGGTTCATTGACCAATGCACGGGCAATGGCTACACGTTGTTTCTGTCCGCCGCTCATTTCATCTATCGTACGCTGCTCATAACCTTCTAATTTAACCAGTTTTAATGCTTCAGTTACTTTTTCTTTAATTTGAGCTGGTTTGACTTTCTTGATTTTTAATCCGAACGCCACATTTTCAAAGACATTTAAATGCGGAAATAAGGCATAGTCTTGAAAGACAGTATTGACTTGACGCTGATTGGCTGGGATTTTATTTAATACTTTGTCTCCATATGCGATTTCACCGAAATCTGCTCGTTCAAAACCGCCGATGATTTTTAAAATCGTTGTTTTGCCGCAGCCGGAAGGCCCTAGCAATGTATAGAATTTTCCTTGTTCGAATTCAATCGAAATATTTTTTAATATAGGTTGTCCATCATATTGTTTATTCACTCCTGATAAAGATAATATCGGCATTCGTTTTTTCCTCCTATAAATACGATGCGGTCGCCACTATCATGGCTTTCACTTCAGATTGGGTTGTGTTAGACAGCTGGTGTTTTTCATGTGCTTTAAAGTAGAGTGCATCTCCTTTTTTGGCATGATACACTGTTTCGCCTAACGTTAATGTAAGTTCACCTTTTAAACAGTATACAAAAGTATCAGAGTCAGATGGCTTGAATGCCTTATAGGCTGTTTGCGGACGCAAAGTCAAAATCAAAGGTTCCATTTCAAAGTCATTCGATCTTGCGACCGGCCAATTTAAAATATAACCGTCATCATATTCATCATAGACTGCTTGTTCCGCTTTAGGGTACAGTACTTTTTCTTGTTCTTCTCCTTTAAAGAAACGTTCTGGTGTCGTACCTAACACTTCCAGCAGCTGCAGAAAGGTTTCCATGCTGGGAGATGACTGTCCGCTTTCAATTTGCGAAATATAGCCTTTTGACAAATCCGTACGTTCTGCTAATTCTTCTTGCGTCAATCGTTTTATCTTTCGCAGATTGCGCAAATTCAATCCAATATCCATACTGCTTCCTCTCAATCGTCTTCATTTGTGCATAAAAAAAGCACAGTCCTGTTTAGTATTAGTAAACATTTTGTTTAATGCTTACTAAAAATAACAGAACTGCGCGTGATTTACAATATAAATTTAAGCGTCGGCACTAAATTTTTTTCGTGTCTCGTCATTCTTGATTCTTTTGACTGCTTGATAGCTGTTATAACCACTGCGTTGTTCAAAATCATCTAAAATATTCTTTTCATCTGCTTTGCCGGGAATCACTTTTTTAAAGTTGCGATAGGCATTCATAAAGTCATCGCGATCAACTTCTCTTTCGTAATAGTCTTCAACACGATTGAAAAAGTGAATGACATCGACCATCTCATCTTGAGACCAATCCACATCAATAGGGTATTGATATTCCATTTCTGTGTTCCTCCTATCTAATTGAATTCACAAATATTATAACATGCAAGAAATCCTGAAACGTAAAAAAACCGCCGGGCTTTGAGCCCGACGGTCTGTTATATGCTTAATCTAATGTTGGGTTGTATTACATAGTGTGGATTGGTAATCCGATTGCTTTTTCAGCAGCTTCCATAGTCATTTCACCTAAAGTTGGGTGAGCATGAACTGTTAATGCGATATCTTCAGCATTCATACCAGATTCAATTGCTAAACCTAATTCAGAGATGATGTCAGAAGCACCTGCACCTACAACTTGTGCACCTACTAATGTGTCATCTTCTTTAAGAGTAATCAATTTAACGAATCCAGTTGTATCGTTTAATGATAAAGCACGGCCGTTTGCTGCGTAAGGGAATTTAGAAGCTTTGTATTCTAAACCTTCTTCTTTCGCTTGCGCTTCAGTGTAACCTACTTGTGCTAATTCTGGTTCAGTGAAGCATACTGCAGGCATACCGATGTAGTCTACTGCAGATTTTTCGCCTGAGATTGCTTCAGCAGCAATTTTACCTTCATAGCTTGCTTTGTGTGCAAGTGGTAAACCAGGAACGATGTCGCCGATAGCGTAGATATTGTCAGCTGATGTACGGCTTTGTTCGTCAACTTCTAATAAGCCGCGTTCGCCGAATTTAAGGCCAAGTTCTTCAAGACCCATTTCATCAGTGTTTGGACGACGACCTACTGTTACTAATACGTAGTCAGCTTCGATTGTTTTTTCTTCGCCTTTTGCTTCGTAAGTAACTTTAACGCCGTTTTCAGTTTCTTCAGCAGATTTAGCCATCGCTTGAGTAACGATTTCCATGCCTTTTTCTTTCATTTTTTTCTTAACAGGTTGCGTCATTTGTTTTTCGAAGCCGCCTAAGATATCTTTAGCACCTTCTAGAATTGTAACTTCTGTACCGAAGTTCGCAAATGCTGTACCTAATTCAGAACCAATGTAACCGCCGCCTACAACTACTAATTTCTCAGGCGCTTCTTGTAAGTTTAAAGCACCAGTTGAGTCGATTACGCGCTCACCGAATTTGAAATTAGGAATTTCGATCGGTCTAGAACCAGTTGCGATGATTGCGTTTTTGAAGTTGTAAGTTTGAGCACTTTTTTCGTCCATTACACGTAAGCTGTTTTTGTCGTGGAAGTAAGCTTCACCTTTAACAATTTCAACTTTGTGGCCTTTTAATAAGCCTTCAACGCCGCCTGTTAATTTGTTAACAACAGACTTTTTGAATTCTTGAACTTTTTCATATTTAAGTTCAACATCTTTAGCGATGATACCAAGATTCTCAGAGTTTTTAGATTCTTGGAATACGTGTGATACGTGTAATAATGCTTTAGATGGGATACATCCTACGTTCAGACATACACCGCCTAATTCGCCTTTCTCAACGATTGTAACTTTTTGTCCCATTTGTGCTGCACGAATTGCTGCAACATAACCCCCAGGACCTGCTCCGATTACAATAGTATCTGTTTCAATTGGAAAATCACCAACTACCATGTTTTACCCCTCCATTAATAATAATTCTGGATTATTTAATAAACGTTTGATGTGGTTCATTGCGTTTTGACCAGTAGCACCGTCAATTTGTCTATGGTCAAAGCTTAATGATAATGCTAATACAGGCGCTGCTACAATTTCTCCATCCTTAACAATTGGTTTTTGAGCGATACGGCCGATACCTAAGATAGCCACTTCAGGGTGGTTAATTACAGGTGTGAACCATTGACCGCCTGCAGAACCGATGTTACTGATTGTGCATGAAGCACCTTTCATTTCGTCAGAAGTTAATTTACCGTCGCGTGCTTTAACAGCAAGCTCATTAATTTCATCTGAAATTTCGAACATTGATTTGCGATCAGCATGTTTAACAACAGGAACTAATAGACCGCGGTCTGTATCAGCAGCAATACCGATGTTCCAGTAATGTTTATGAACTACTTCACCGTTTGCATCATCAAATTCAGTGTTTAATGCTGGGTATTTCTTAAGTGCTGAAACTAATGCTTTAACAACGTAAGGTAAGAATGTTAATTTAGTACCTTGTTCCGCAGCAATCTCTTTGAATTTCTTACGGTGATCCCATAATGCTTGAACTTCTACTTCGTCCATCAATGTTACGTGAGGCGCAGTATGTTTAGAGTTAACCATTGCTTTCGCAATTGCTTTACGCATTGCAGGGATTTTTTCGCGTGTTTCTGGATATTCGCCTTCAGCTGATACAGGTGCTGATGCAGCTTCTTGTGCTGGTGCTGCTTCAGATGCTGCTTCAGTTGATTCAGCACTTGGAGCATCTCCGCTTAAGTAAGCTTCAACGTCAGCTTTAGTGATACGGCCGTTTTTGCCAGTACCTTGAACAGCTTTGATGTTTACATCGTTTTCACGAGCAAATTTACGTACAGAAGGCATAGCTTTAACTCTTCTGTCTTCATCTACTTCTTCAGTTGAAGCTGAACCTGCAACATGGTCAGTTCCTTCTTCTGAAACAGAAGCTGCTTGTTCTTTAGTTTCTTCTTGACCAGCATCGCCGGCTTTGTCTTCTTCAGCATCGCCTTCATGGCTGTGTCCGCCTTTGAATGACATTTCTTCTGCATCTGGTGAATCGATTTTGATAATTGTATCGCCGACTACTGCTACAGTACCTTCGTCTACAACAACTTCTTCAATTGTTCCTGAAACTGGAGAAGGGATTTCTACTACAGATTTGTCGTTTTGAACCTCACATAGAATATCGTCTTCTTCAATTTTGTCTCCAGCTTTAACAAACCACTTTACAATTTCACCTTCGTGGATACCTTCACCAATATCGGGTAATTTAAATTCAAATGCCACGTTCTTGTCCTCCTAAAAGTCATTTTAAGTCACATAAACCAAGACAAAACTGCTAGATTGAAACAAAAATGTCTACATTCGAGTTAAAACCCTAGAGACGACAGGTTTGCTGAAATCTAATCAATATATTGTTCTAGTTTATATTTTGACATAAAAGTTGATTTCGTTTCAACGAAATAATATCTTCAAAAATTTATACTAACTTGTAGACAAATCATTTGCCCCTGCCTATTTCAATGACCAAGCAAGAGCAAATAATACTGTCTGGCTTACTAGGTAGTAAAACGCTTACTTCATATCTACCCAAAAGCCCGTCTGAATATGCCGACTTGTTCGCGCAATTTTAAACAATTAGAAGTTTAAAGTCGCTTTAGCTTTTTCAACGATATCGTTTTTGTTCGGCAACCAAACGTTTTCCGCTTCAGTGAACGGATAAACAGTGTCAGCTGCTGCTACACGAGCAATCGGAGCTTCTAATGAAAGGATTGTGCGTTCTGAAAGTTCAGCAACTACTTGCGCACCTACACCAGCTTGGCGTTGTGCTTCTTGAACCATCACTGCACGGCCTGTTTTTTCAACTGAAGCTACTAAAGTGTCAAAGTCGATCGGTTGTACTGTACGTAAGTCGATAACTTCTGCAGATACACCGTCTTTTTCAAGGTCGTCCGCTGCTTTTAATGCTTCTTGAACCATAGCGCCGTACGCGATTAATGTAATGTCGTTACCTTCGCGTTTAACTTTTGCTTTGCCAAGTTCAATTTCATATTCCTCTTCAGGAACTTCTTCACGGAATGAACGGTATAATTTCATGTGTTCTAAATAAACAACAGGGTCGTTGCTTCTGATCGCAGAAATTAATAATCCTTTTGCATCATATGGGTTTGATGGGATAACTACAGTTAATCCTGGAGATTGTGCCAAGATACCTTCTAAGTTATCTGCGTGTAATTCAGGTGTATGCACACCGCCGCCGAATGGTGCACGGATTGTAACTGGTGCTTCTTTTGTGTTACCTGAACGGAATCTTGTACGAGCGATTTGACCTGCAACAGAGTCAAATACTTCGAATACGAATCCTAAGAATTGGATTTCCATTACTGGACGGTAACCTTCAACAGTTAATCCAAGTGCTAAACCGCCGATTCCTGATTCAGCAAGCGGAGTATCGAATACTCGATCTTCACCGAATTCTTTTTGTAAACCTTCCGTTACACGGAATACGCCACCGTTAACACCAACATCTTCACCAAAAAGCAAAACATTTTCGTCGTTTTGAAGTTCAGTTTTAAGTGCGTTGTTAATCGCTTGTACCATTGTCATTTGTGCCATGGCTTACTTCGACTCCTTCTCTTTGTAAATTTCATACTGTTCTTTTAAGTTTTGAGGCATTTCATCGTACATGATTTCCATCAAATCAGTAACAGTTTGTTTTTCAACTTTATCAGCTGCTTTAATTGCAGTTTTGATTTCGTCTTTCGCACGTTCGATTACTTCGTTTTCTTTTTCTTCATTCCATAAGCCTTTAGCTTCTAAGAATGCTCTGAAACGAACTAATGGGTCTTTTTTCTCCCAATCAGAATCTTCATCTGAAGTTCTGTAACGTGTCGGGTCGTCCCCAGCCATTGTATGCGGACCATAACGGTAAGTCATTGTCTCGATTAATGTAGGGCCTTCACCATTAACAGCACGGTCGCGTGCTTCTTTAGTAGCTTGATATACAGCTAATGGGTCCATACCGTCTACTTGAATTCCAGGGATACCTACTGCAATTGCTTTTTGAGCTAATGTTAAAGCTGCAGTTTGTTTGCTTCGTGGTGTAGAGATTGCGTAGTTGTTGTTTTGAATTACAAAGATCGCTGGCACTTTATATGCAGAAGCGAAGTTGATACCTTCGTAGAAGTCACCTTGTGATGAACCGCCGTCACCAGTGTAAGTGATTGCTACTGCTTTTTTACCGCGTTTTTTCAATCCTAATGCAACACCAGCAGTTTGAATGTATTGTGCACCGATGATGATTTGTGGACTGAATGCGTTAACGCCTTCAGGGAATTGGTTACCTTTATAGTGCCCTCTTGAGAATAAGAAAGCTTCTGTTAATGGTAAACCATGCCAAATAATTTGAGGAACATCACGATATCCTGGTAAAATCCAGTCTTCTTTTTCAAGTGCATATTGAGATGCAAGTTGTGATGCTTCTTGACCAGCAGTTGGAGCGTAGAAACCTAAACGTCCTTGTCTGTTTAAAGAAACTGAACGTTGGTCTAGAACACGTGTCCAAACCATTCTTTCCATCAACTCAACTAATTGTTCATCAGTTAAATCTGGTACTAAGTCTTCGTTCACTACATTACCTTTTTCGTCCAATACTTGGACCATCTTAAATTGTGCTTCAGTATCTTTCAATACTTGCTCAGCGTCGAATTGGGCTTGTAACTTCGGAGCCATTCAATTCACCATACCTTTCCCGTATAATAGAAAATTCATTTCATCCATAAATTAGTATATCATACATTATTAAAACTGTTAAATGAATTATAAAAGTTCTGTATCACTTGTGTTAAGTACAGTTATAGAACCTGTACCAGTCAAATATCTATAACTGTACCATTGTTGTTTACTTAATCTGTTGTGCTGCTTCCATTTGTTTTCCGCGTTCATCGCGTGTCTTGCTGTAGGCTTTGATTTTTTTGTTTACGTCTTTGTATGAGTCGTCAATTGCTTTTGTTTTCTCATCAATTTGTGATTGATTTGCTTGTCCGTTTGATTTTACGATGTATTCAAATAAATCTTTTTCTTTATCTAAGCTGTTTTTATATGCTTTTGCATAATCATCATGTGCTTTATAGTTTTTCTCAACGGCTTCATTTGTTTTTTCAATTGCTTCTTTACGTTTTTTGTTTCGAAGATCTTTTGTTTTCTTTTTAGCCTCCTCGAATTTTTTCTCAGATGCATCAAATGCTTGTTCTTCTTTTTTGAACTCATCTTTGCGCTGATCGATATTGTTAACAATTTTCTTAGATGTATCTACTACCTTACTTGTATCTTTACCATTAATCTTCTTAGCTAAATCATTTTTTTCATTAGTAAGTTTATTCAATTTTTCGCCGACTTTTACGGCTGTATTTTCTTTTTCAACTGCTTGTTTAAGTGTCTTGTTGTACTCTTTAATGTCATGGCTGTCTGTTGTACAAGCGCCTAATAATAGAGAGGATGCAATCACTAAACCTAATGTTTTATTAACTTTCATGCTTCAATATACCTCCTTGGGGATTTCAATAATGATGTTAATTAATTTTAAGCTATTTCGCAAATACTTTTCTGTTCTATCTCGATATTTTTTGTTATATTTTAAAATAAGGACGGTGTATGACATGATTACAATGAAAGATATAATCCGAGACGGACATCCAACACTTCGTGCTAAAGCAGAAGAAGTGAAATTTCCTTTATCAGAAGAAGATCGCAATAAACTATTAGAAATGCATGAATTCTTAATCAACAGTCAAGATGACGAAATTGCACGCAAATACAAATTACGTTCAGGTGTAGGTATTGCTGCACCGCAATTGAATATTTCAAAACGTATGCTTGCTGTACACTTGCCGGATGACGGCAACGGCAAATCTTACGAATTAATGCTGATTAACCCTAAAATTGTCAGCTACAGCGTTCAAGAAGCTTACCTTCCTACTGGCGAAGGCTGCTTAAGCGTAGATGAAGATATTCCAGGTTTAGTGCATCGCCATAACCGAATTACTGTTAAAGCCAAAGATATCGACGGCAATGATATTAATTTACGTCTTAAAGGCTATATCGCGATTATCGTACAACATGAAATCGATCATTTAGACGGTATCATGTTTTATGATCATATTGATAAAGAAAATCCGCTTCAGCCTCACGAAGATGCCATCCGTCTTTTTGATGAATAAGCAAAACCAAAATGAAGAGGCCCATAAAATATGCGGCCTCTTTTTGCATGCTGTTTAACAGATTTTGTTATTTCTTTCTTCATAATAGCGAATCCAATCTTCAACTGTTATTTTTTCGCACAAGTCCGCAATCAAGTCATATGGAATATTTTTCGGGTTCGTCATCCGTACACAACTCTTTCCCATATTCAGCTTAGTCGGTACTTCTTGTTCATATCTATGGATAAACCAAGATTTTAAATCTTCATCACCGTATAATCCCATATGATACAAACCGATAAAATTTTTCTGTGCTGCTATACTCACAAAAGGCAAAGGTACATCTGGATTGCCTAAATAACCTTGAGGATAGCGTTCTAACGGTACTGCAAAAGTCGGCATACCATATTGCATCACTGGTTGGAATCCTTTCGGCAAATGCTTTTGTATCACTTCAAACAACTGCACAAATGCAGGTCTCCGCTTTTCATCAATCTGTGCAATGTAGTCTTCTATCTCTGTCATCCCATCGCTCCTTAAATATTAAATAAATACATCTTTTCGCAATTGATACCTTACATTTAATTCATCCAATCCTTTTGTGAGGGATTGCATCATTGATTCATCTACCCATTCCGGACCATGATGATGTCTGATAAAGTGCTGATTGCCAGAAACATTATCAACAACTTGACGATATTCGAAAAACATCAGAATTTCTTTTCCGCGTTTTTCAAATACAATCCCTTTTAAAATCTTGTCTTTTCTTTCTTTTTCCCTTTTTACATCTTCAAGAATACGTTTTGTATTACTCATTGTCCTCACCCGCTTTTCAACGTTATTCATTCGCGCAGCATCACATTTTCTCTTTGTTTTATTTTACCACAACCTTTTTCATGTTCCTTTCTAGAGAACAAGGGATTATGTTTGTGCAATGAGAAGTAAAACCGCTTTATTTATTGAATTACATCATGTAAAATGAATAATAACTGTAAATGTATATAGGAAGCTATCATACATTGCAAACAAGAACGTCATTCATAACAAACCTAGCAAACATACTGGGCAGTTAAGCTGGTATGTTGTATTTATTTTCAGATTAAACAAAATGTACCAACTTCAAATAATGAACTAGGCTTGAATTTACTATAAATATGATTAACTGAACAAACTTAGGAGGAAATTATAAACTATGGCAATTTACAAAGTATTTTATCAAGACGACAAATCAGAAGTAATCGTACGTGAGAACACACATACGATTTACGTAGAAGGCAACTCAGAAGAAGAAGTAAGAAAATATCTTAAAAACAGAAACTATAACATTGAGTTCATTACTAAATTAGAGGGCGCACATTTAGAATATGAACAAAAATCACCTGATTATAAAGTGGAGCATATTCAATAATGAAACAACTCAAAAACAATGAGGTCGGTGTATACGCACTTGGCGGTCTCGGTGAGGTCGGCAAGAATACGTACGCAGTTGAATATAAGGATGAAATCGTTTTAATCGATGCCGGAATCAAATTCCCGGATGATAACCTGCTTGGTATCGATTATGTTATCCCTGACTATTCTTATCTTGTACAAAACAAAGATAAAATCATCGGCCTGTTTATTACACATGGACATGAAGACCATATCGGCGGTGTGCCCTTCTTATTAAAAGAACTTAACGTACCGATTTATGGCGGTCCATTAGCACTTGGTCTGATCAGAAATAAATTAGAAGAACATCACTTATTAAGAACAGCAGAATTGCATGAAATTACTGAAGACAGCGGGATCAACTCTAAACACTTCAATGTATCATTTTATTTAACAACACACAGTATTCCTGAAGCATACGGTGTGATTGTAAGTACACCAGAAGGCAAAATTGTGCATACAGGCGATTTCAAATTCGACTTCACACCTGTAGGTACACCGGCAAATATCGCTAAAATGGCTAAATTAGGTGAAGAAGGCGTATTAGCATTATTATCTGATTCGACTAACGCACTCGTACCTAACTTTACATTAAGCGAACGCGAAGTCGGTCAAAACGTTGATAAAATCTTCCGCAAATGTACAGGAAGAATTATCTTTGCGACATTCGCATCGAACATCTATCGTGTACAACAAGCAGTAGAAGCCGCAATTAAATACAACCGTAAAATTGTTGTTTTCGGACGTTCTATGGAAAACAACATCAAAATCGGTATGGAACTCGGCTATATCAAAGCACCGCCAGAAACATTTGTCGAACCTAATAAAATCAACTCAGTCCCTAAACATGAGCTCTTGATTTTATGTACAGGTTCTCAAGGTGAACCGATGGCAGCTTTATCACGTATTGCGAATGGTACACATAAACAAATTAAAATTATCCCTGAGGATACAGTGGTATTCAGTTCATCCCCTATCCCAGGCAATACTAAGAGTATCAACCGTACTATCAACGCTTTATATCGTGCAGGTGCTGAAGTTATTCACAGCAAGATTTCAAACATTCATACGTCTGGACACGGTTCGCAAGGCGATCAGCAACTAATGCTGCGCTTAATCCGTCCTAAATACTTCATGCCGATTCATGGTGAATACCGTATGTTGAAAGCACATTCGCAAACAGGTATTGAATGCGGTGTTGATGAAGATAACGTATTTATCTTTGATAATGGTGATGTCTTAGCTTTAACTAGAGACTCTGCACGTAAAGCAGGACGTATTCCTTCAGGCGATGTCTTAGTAGACGGCAGCGGTATCGGAGATATCGGCAACGTTGTCATCAGAGACCGTAAGTTGTTATCTGAAGAAGGTTTAGTCATTGTTGTGGTAAGTATTGACTTCAATACCAACACATTGCTTTCTGGACCGGACATCATTTCCCGCGGCTTTGTGTACATGCGCGAATCCGGACATTTAATCTATGATGCACAGCGCAAGATTAAAACAGAAGTGATTTCGAAATTGAATCAAAACAAAGAAATTCAATGGCACCAAATCAAATCTTCTATCATTGAAACGCTGCAGCCGTACTTATTTGAAAAAACTGCACGTAAACCAATGATTCTGCCTGTTATCATGAAAGTAAATGAAAACGGCGAACAAGTAACACCGACGAAAAAACCAAAATCATCTAGACCTAAACGTTCGAATAAAAAATCAAACGGCGACAACAAACAAAACAACCGCAGCAGCAAAGATAATCATAAACATGCGACAAACAAACGCCGTACAAACAACGCAAATAAATCACGCAATCCAAGAAGCCGCAAACCGCATCACAAAAAAGAGGCTTCAAAACAAAACCAAAAAGAATCACAAGCTAAACAAGACTAATACAGTGTGGTTCTCCACCATTTGTGGTGGGTGAATAATTTAAAGAACTTAATTTTGATTGGAATTCTTCGAATTCTATCATTTAGACAACCATCCGATG
>NZ_QPMO01000028.1:0-673 GCF_003344575.1 Staphylococcus sp. EZ-P03
TTACTGTACAAATGAGTTGATAAATCTCGTTTGTACAGTTTTTTTATTCTCCTAGCGCACTATCGTTTGCTTGATCTGGTAAAAAAAGTGGTGCGCTACGCACACTACTTCTTTTACCAGATTATTTAGGGTAGACATTAGTTAGAAGTTAAGCAATTAATCTTTCCATTTCCAAAGTAATTCTCTCATTGTTGTAAAAATCAATGTATTCTTTAAACTGCGAGCGTGCAGTTTTTATATCCTTGAATTTATAATGTCTATTACCGCGATAAATTTCTGATTTCATTATTCCCCAAAATGATTCCATTGGACTATTATCTATGCATCGTCCGACTCGTGACATGCTTTGAATAACACCTTGCTCATCGAGCAAGAATTTAAAATGTTTGCTTGTATATTGAAAACCTCTGTCACTATGTAGTATTAAGCCGCTTATATTTTTCACTTTCTTTAACGCTTTATTGAAAGTATTAAAAACCAGCTGATTGTTATTTGAATAACTTATATCATAGCTTACAATTTTACCTGTTCCGAGATCTCTGATAGCGCTTAAATAAAATTTCCTTCCATTTTCTAAAATGAGTTCTGTCACATCTGTTACCCATTTTTTGTTAGCTTCAGTTTCACTAAATTCTCTATCTAATAAATTCTCTGCAGTAATAGTAGGTGTTGA
>NZ_QPMO01000037.1:0-870 GCF_003344575.1 Staphylococcus sp. EZ-P03
CTCGAAAAAATCAAACGAAGAAATAGTTTCAGCTATTATTGAGTTAAGGAAAGAGAAAGATTATCAGCTGAATCATATTCTAAAAGTAGCCAATATAGCTAAAAGTGTCTATCATTATTGGAAAAATAATTTAGGTTTAAAAGAGTATAAGGATGCACCTCTGCTGAAGTTGATTAAAGAAATCATCGAAAAAAATCATGAACGTGTTGGTTATCGTAGAATTACCTTAGAGCTTCATGCAATGGGGATTATAGTTAATCATAAGAAAGTTTTAAGAATAACAAGAGAGAATAAACTTTTATGCACAAAGTTTAACCATAGAAGCAGAAAATATAAATCATATAAAGGAAGTACTGGAAAAGTCGCTAAAAATATACTAAATCGAAGATTTGTGTCAGATAGACCTTATCAAAAATTATTAACAGATATTACTCAATTCAATATTAAGAATACGAATACAAAGCTTTATTTGTCACCTGTTTTAGATGTATTTTCAAAAGAAATCATCGCTTATTCTATTAGTAGGCACCCAAATTTAGAATGTGCTTTGTCATCTTTAAATCAGGCTATTAAAAATATACCTGAATTAAATTATCGAACTACAGTACATTCTGATCAAGGTTGGCACTACCAGCATAAAGCTTGGGTAAAAGTGCTCAAAGACAATCATATATTTCAAAGTATGTCGCGTAAAGGTAACTGTTATGATAATTCTCCAATGGAGAATTTCTTTGGCCTATTAAAACAGGAGATGTTTTATGGAGAAGAGTTTAGTTCTTATGAAGAGTTAGAATTAGAAATACACAAATATATCAATTACTATAATAACGTAAGAAGAAAAGTAAATTTAAAAGGCAAGACTCCTGTTGA
>NZ_QPMO01000018.1:0-10146 GCF_003344575.1 Staphylococcus sp. EZ-P03
TTTAAAAGGCAAGACTCCTGTTGAGTACAGAAATCTTGCCTTAGGAAAATAGTTTAATCAAAAAGTTCAACTTTTGGGGTTCACTACAATTTGCAGATTTAGGTGAGCGTTTCTTTAAAGATAATTTTGGTTTGAATGTCAAAGCCACGAATGTTGTCGGCAGTGGTAAAGGAGCCGAAGTTTTTGTCCATTGCGATGATCATGATATTGTCTTTAATTCTAGTATTGTTATCTCTGTAGATTCTTTAGGCTATAAAGGCTCTGCAAGAGCACAAGAAGAAAGTGATGAACTCGCTACTCAAATTGGTAAAGTAGTCAGCGGCTTTGATTACAAAGCAAACAAAAAAGAATATGATGAACTCTACCAATACTTTAAAGATAATCAAAAGAAATATGGTTATTATGGTTATACTAAAGAAGCTATTAATAAAACTCAAAACTCTGGTTATCAAAATGAATTTTTTAGATTAAGTGGAAGACCGATGACTCTTAAAGAATATAATGAACACCTACGCCTCTTAATCACATTAAGTAATCCTGAATTTAAACGGCAGTATATTTCGAAAAAAGAATTAATTATTGAAACTAAAAAATCATATCTGGTAACTAACCTTTTTGATAGGTTTAAGCACTATAACAAAGAGCGAGGCAAAGAAAATTTATTGAAAATTTCAGATGATATTATACATGAACAAATTGGACCGCAAAAATCAGAAATATCATATACACTTCTGTATACAGAAAAGAACATCAATATAGTAGAAGGAAGAAAAAACGATGCTGATTCTATTCGATTTGGGGTGTATGATAGTGAATAATAAAATTACAGAAAGAGATAAAGTAGAATTAAGTAGTTATTGGGCATACCAAGATTATACAATGCCAAAAGATTTTAATTTTAATGGCAAAAAGTTTAAAGTGCACCGCAATCACTAAGATTACGGCGCACTTTATTTTATGCTTCTAATTCCTCTACACGCATCATATTATTGATAAGCCCAGCATAGAAACCTTGAAGTTCTTGTCCTGTATGTTTAAAGTCTAACGTATCTAAACCGACAAAGTCTAAGTGGTCCCAGCCTTTCATAACTGGTGTTACTTGCCAAATGCCTTTTTTAAGACCATCTGTAAAATCAGTAAAGGCTTGTCCTGTCGGATAGAGTGATGAAACAACTGAAACAATACCGTCATTCGGACGCAATGATTGATCTGGTTCGCTTCCGATTACACGACTTGTCGCATCAAATAAGAAAAATTGTCCTATATCCGGCACATAATTGCCTGTTAAGCCTTCATGACTGGCTAATCCTGTATATGTTGTATAAACAATATTAGGATTCATAGGTGTCATTTGATTCAGTTTTTCTGAGCCTTCTGAAGTTAAATCATACATTGCATTATCGTCTGTATGCCATAAATTGCTTTTAGCGACACGATTGGCATAATCAATATATGATTCATTTTCTCCTTGTTTAAAGCCCCACTTTTCAAAACCGAAATCTACATTGCCTAGTTTTCCGCCGCCCATTCTGCCTAACGCATAAACAATATCTTTAAATGCTTTTTGGTTACCGATACGATCTGCGGCAGCTGAACCGTTGTGCGGCGTACCAAGTGTAGTAATTGAGGCAATCATATTATCTTTTCCGCCTTCAAATAACGGAGAAATTGTACCGCCATGCTGGCGTTGGTAATCGATTTCTTCTTGGTTGCCAAAACGTAAGAAATGTTCTAATAAACGGATCGTTTGTCCGCCCATACTATGCCCTACCATGTGTACCTTTTTACCAGGTTCCCAATCATGAAAGACACCAGTATATGTACGTCCATAGCGTGCATGACCATACTTTTCTGCATGTGCTGCACCGTAGTCTACAGTACCGCCTTTAATATAATAATAAAGTTCGACTGCACGATCATAGTTGCTGCTGAAAGCACCGACACTTGCTTCATAAGCATCATAGCCCTTTTCTCTTAAACCGTCGACAATACGATATTTATCGCCGCCCCAATAATTAGGATATAAATCAGGCTTAACATCTCCGGTAAAGCCCATAAAACCGTGTACAAAGATAACTGGATATTTATTGATAGACTGTTGTTGTGTCGTTTTCGATAATGTTTCTTGCTTTTGTTCTGCAGGCTGTTGAGTAGAACGCAGCGCAGTTGCTTGAGGACTTTCTTTGTCTATATGCGATGTTTCAGGTGTCGGTTCAGATTGCGTTTCACCCGTTCCAGGTGCAGAAACAGGTTTTACATGTGTCACAGCTGTTTCTTGTTGCTTCGTTGTCTTATCAACCGGCGCAGGGCTCACCTTCGGTGATAGCTCATCTGTAGTTGGACGATTAAATGTATTATCCTTTTCTTTAACTTGTGCTGCCGCAATTTGTGCGACATCCTGACTTTCTTGCTGGTCGCGTCGAACCACAGAAAATCCTTCATCCACCTGTTTCTGATTCTCTGTTGTATTGTTCACACCCTGTTTTGAACTATCTGTTTCAGAAGACTGCTCTTGTGACACGTCACCTTCGCTAATCGATGGCGCTTTTGGCAGATGTGGACGTTGAACATGTGAAAATTCTGGATCAATCACTGTTTCAGATGAAGCATTAGCGTCATCTTGTTCCTTTTTTGGTGCTGATGATGAATGCACATTATCTTGGGGTGCATCTTCACGTTGAACATGTGAAAATTCTGCATCTAAAAGCGGGTCATTATGTTCTGATGTTTCAGTTTGTGCTGCCTCAGATTGCTGTGATGATGTTGAGGATTCAGACTGATTGGTACGTTGAACATGCGAAAAGCCAGAATCCAACACTGGCTCTGATTCTCCTTGAGACACTGCTTTATCTGTATGCTCAGTTTGAACAGATGCTTCTGGTTGAGTTGCCGCAGGCTGCATTTCTTCAGCATGTGCTGATGTACTTAATCCCACGAAGACAAAAGAGGCAATTAAAGCAGAACTTGCACCTACTGTATATTTTCGAATGGCATATGTGTTATATTTTGAATTATTTTTCTTCATCTAAGATTTCTCCTATTCTGACGGTGTTGCTCACTAAAGAAAAATAATAACGGGTTCCCTAATTAATAGATATTAACTGTACCCTTCTAAAATAACATAGTTTTATGCAGTCCGGCGCAAATTACGCTTAATTTTATATTAATTTTACATATTGATTATTTTATTCCATGATAGATATCGTAAACTTCACCTGTTTTCATCTGACGGTCTTCAGCTGTTTGTTTAATTGCTTTTTTGGGTTTCATATTCTGACGAATATAGTGCGCTACATGTTCGTGAATATCTAATTCGCTGAACCATTCAGTTTCTTCTTTTTGTTCTGCACCTTCGATAAGAATCACAAATTCACCTTTAGTCAAAATATCGCCATTTGCTAGTGCGGCTATTAATTCAGAAACCGGAGCTGTTTGTATCTCTTCGAACTTTTTAGTAAGTTCTCTCCCTACTGCGACAGGACGTTTTTCATCTATTTCCGCAATTGTTTTTAACGTATCTGCAACACGAAACGGACTTTCATAAATAATCACAGTTGAATCTTCAAACATTCTTTGTTCAAGTACTGCTTTCTTTTCTTTCGCTTTTCTAGGCAAGAAACCGATAAAAGTGTACACAAATGAAGGCAATCCGCTTCCCATCAACGCCGTCAACCCGGCATTCGGTCCTGGAATCGGCACCACCTCAATACCTGCTTCGCGTGCACGCACGACTAACTCATATCCTGGATCACTGATTAAAGGCAATCCGGCATCAGATACTAATGCGATGGATTGACCTTCTAGCAAGGTCTCAATCAACGGTTCTGTTTGTGTAGCTTTATTATGCTCATGATAAGATTTCAACGGTGTTGTAATCTCATAATGATGACACAACTTCTTAGTTACACGTGTATCTTCGCAAGCAATGACATCTACTGCTTTTAAAGTGTCTACAGCACGAAATGTAATATCTGCTAAATTGCCGATGGGTGTCCCGACTAAATAAAGTGTTCCCATATTAGATTCTGCCCCTTTCAATGAGCTGAAGTTTTTGCGTTCTTGAATATGTTTTGATTTCATATTCTCGACGCATCGCTTCTGATTTTGTTTCATAACCTTCTTGATACATTAAGACAACCGGCCGTCTTGTTTTGGTATATTTTGCGCCTTTGCCGGCATTATGCTTTTGTATACGTGCTTCAACATTATTGGTATACCCTGTATATAACGTGCCGTCTTTGCATTTCACAATATAAATAAAGTGTTTAGCTTCCATAATAAATTGCGCTCATCTCTTTGGTATAATCTCCATTGGTTTCATACATATAAAACGGGGGCGCAATATCTAAGCCTGGGTTACCGGCTTTACGCCCTTCAACAATAATGGCATGGGCTGCTTTGCCTTGTTTACTATAAACCATGGTTAATCGTTTCGGTTCAATCTGATGCTGACGAAATTCAAACAATACATCCATCAGTCTTTCTGCACGGTGGACCATTACCAAGCGTCCGCCTTGTTTCAATAAATGCTTCGCCGCATTAACACAGTCTGCCAATGTACACATAATTTCATGACGTGCGATTTTATGTGCTTCTTTTTGGTGCTGATGCGTTTGAATGGTTTTAAAATACGGTGGATTGCATGTCACCACATTATAACTTGAAGGTTTAAAAGTTTGCTGTACCTCTCTTAAATCCATCTCATACATGCGGATGCGTGTTTCTAAACCGTTATGTTGAATACTGCGCTTTGCCATATCCGCCAGTTGCGGTTGAATTTCTATTGCATCAATCTCATGTGTACCTTTATCCGACAGCAACAACGGTATCACACCATTACCTGAACACAAGTCCATCACTTTATCGCGTTTTCTTAAATGCGTAAAATGCCCCAGTAATAACGCATCAGTAGAAAAGGAAAAGACTTCATCGTTTTGAATAATTTCTAACTGCTCTTTTAACAAACAATCCAAGCGTTCATTTTCTTTCAACATCATGATTCTCCAATTTTTAATATGTATAGGCGAGCGTTGTATGAACGCTCGCACTTTAATTGAACTCATTCAATTTTACTTTCTATATGTGTCTTCAAAAAAGCATGCCTGATTACGACTGCTCTTCTAATGTTTGTAAACAAAATAAGCAATCCTCGCCATTACGATGTTTACCGAACAAATCACCTTTACAGATATGGAAACCTTCTTGATATAAAATCGCTAAGTTTTCTTTACTGCTTAAGCGCGGTTTCTTTTTCTCTTTTGACTTTTGTTCAAGCTTAGTATCATCTGTATCAGGTTCTGATGTTCCTTCTTGAGAACGTCCGATTAAACGCTTTAAATGATTATTTTCCACTTCTAAAGCCACGTTCTCTTCGATCAGTTCCACCGCAATCGTCTTCAACTCTGCCGTATCTTGATACAATTGCTGTACATTGGTTTCAAGACGCAATAGTCTCTCCATTAAATCTTTGCGTTCCAACAGCCTACGGCCTCCTTAATAGATTGCTTCTAAATCTTCTACTGAATATTCTAAAGGTTGTTCTAAACCTTCGACTTTGACTTGCATTGAAATATCAAGCATATTCAAACCGACAACTGTCCCTTGCCCTTCTGGTGTCTCGATTTTCGTTCCGACATCCGGCAGCTGCTCTCTTGCAGCTTCATAATGATCGTTTTCATATTTTAAACAGCACATTAATCGGCCGCATGCACCGGAAATTTTTGTAGGATTCAATGACAGGTTTTGATCCTTTGCCATTTTAATAGAGACAGGTTCAAAGTCGCCTAAGAATGTCGAACAGCATAATGAACGGCCGCAAGGTCCGATGCCGCCTAACAATTTAGCTTCATCGCGCACCCCGATTTGCCGCAATTCAATACGTGTTCTTAGTCTTGATGCTAAGATTTTAACTAACTTTCTAAAGTCGATACGATCATCAGCTGTAAAGTTGAAAATGACCTTCGATTTATCCAATGTATATTCACAATTGACTAAACGCATTTCTAACCCTAATTGTTCAATAGATTCCTTACAGAAATCCAATGCTTTTTCTGCGTCTTCCTCATTGCAGGCACACTGTTCTAAATCATTCTCAGTCGCTACACGGATAATCGGTTTTAACGGTAATGTGACATCTTGTTCATCTACTTCTAAAGCAGCATCCTTCACATCACCTACTTCTACACCGCGCTTTGATTCCACAACTACTCTGTCACCGCAGCAAAGTTCTGCTTCTTCTGCAGGTGCATAGTATTCTAATTTTCCGGCTTTTTGGAATTGAACGCCAACGACTTGAAGCATTTAGCCCACCCCCTTGATTACGATTTGTTCAAATACAAGTGTCGGATTCACATTTTGAGTTAATTTCTTATGTGCTTCCGTTATATGATCATACATATGCGTCAATTGACCATATGTTAAACGTTGTGCATATTGCTTAATGTCTGTTTCCAATTCAGAAAAGACGAGATGCCCTGGTGTTTGTGCTTTCTCATGCATAATATCTTGAAAGAAGGCGTTGACTACTGATAGTGTCAATTGCTGCAGCTTCTTATTCTTTGCTGCTTTCATCAAATCTACCAATGCAATCAGAGCCATTGTGCGATTTGTCAGCAGCAACTGGCACCAGTTGATAATATTCTTGCGCAAATTCGCTAAGTCATATTCTTCATTCAATGCGCGTGCCTCTTCAATCTGTGTGGTATATGTACTTAACATTTGTGCAATCGGCTTTGAAATCTCTTGTTCTTTCAAACGCTCGACCAGCTGCGCTTGCGACATCGGTTTGAAGTACACATGCTGACAGCGGGAATGAATCGTACTCAATATTTGTTCAGGCTTTGTAGATAACAATAATGCAATTGTATTTTCAGGCGGTTCTTCTAAGAATTTTAAAATACTGTTTTCACCTTGAACTGTTAATTTTTCAAATCCATTAATGATATATACCTTATGCGAACCTTCCACAGGAAGTTGATTCATCGCGTGAACCAATGTTTCAATCTTTTCCTTCTTCAGATTGGTTTCTTCAGTTGTTACATATCTGAAATCCGGATGGTTGAAGGCATCAACTTTCGCTTGGCATGTCTCATTGTCATTACATAATATCAACTTCGCAAAGGCCATTGCCGTCTGCTGCATTGTTTGTGCATCATCGCCTTCAAACAAATAGGCATGCGAAAGCTTTCCAGATTGATACGCATTGGTCAATCGTGATAATTCATCCATTCGCGTCGTCACCTTTCCATAATGAAAAAGGGCAGGACATCGAGAGTTCATCCTAGATTGTTCAATCAACAACCTCCGATTACACACTCGTCCCGACCCCCACTATTTATAAAGACTGTATTCTGCGTTAATCTTTCTTTAACGTCTTATGCATTAAAATCTGTGGAATGCATCAACAGGCATAACGAAAACTGTTGCGCCGCCGACCTCTACTTCTACTGGATAAGGAATGTATGAGTCTGCGCTGCCGCCCATTGGCGTAATTGGCGATACAAGTTGTTCTCTGTTTCCGCATGTTTTGTTGATGACATTAAGTAAATCATCTACTTTGTCATCGTCAACACCGCAAAGGAAAGTTGTATTTCCTGCGCGAAGGAATCCACCTGTAGTTGCGAGTTTGGTAGCTCGGAAATTATTTTTGACGAGTTGGTCAGACAACTCTTGACTATCTTGGTCTTGAACAATTGCAATTACCATTTTCATAACTAACACCTCTTTGTAATATTATAGCATATTCTGATGGTAGAGCTTGTTTGAAACTTAATAGATTTTTACTAAAAGTGATGTCTGATTACTTGATGTTTTCTATTAAAATCTATATTAATCTTTAGGGCTCGCTGTAAATAAAGTTGAACAAATTATACTATGCAAACACGCTTTCTTGCAACAACTTCCCAGTTGTTTCCTATGACACGATTCTGTTATGCGTCTTTTTCTAAGTATTGTGTGATTGCTTTATATGCCGCATCAACCACCGCATCAATTGATTGATTCGCATCAATGACAGCGTAGCGTTTTGAGTCTTGTTCAATTAATTGATGGTACCCTTCAATTACCCTTTGATGAAAGGCAATACTCTCATGATCTAAACGATTCATGTTGCGAGCATTGCTTTGAATACGTTCTCTTCCTGTTTCTGCAGTGATATCTAAATAAATTGTTAAATCTGGGTAGAGACCATTAATCGCAAATTCATTAATCGCACGTACTTCGTCTACACCAATACCTCTTGCATAACCTTGATATGCAAGCGAACTGTCAATGTAACGATCGCAAAGCACTACTTTGCCTGCGGTTAAGGCAGGGATGACTTTCTCAACTAAATGTTCTCTGCGCGATGCCGCAAACAATAAAGCTTCCGTACGGTCATCGACAGCTTCGCCTTCTAATAAAATTTCACGAATCTGTTCTGCAGCCGGCACACCTCCCGGTTCTCTTGTCGTCAATATATCAAATTGTTCGTTTAAACGTTCAGAAACGCGCTGTAAAATTGTTGTCTTGCCAGAACCCTCCGGTCCTTCAAATGTGATAAATGCTGACATGTTATTCATCCTTAATCTTTATAGTTCGATTTGTGATACCTTCAACTCTGATACCTTGTGCTAACCAATTTTCCATAACCTCAATCATTTCACCGCTGACAACCTCACCTTTATAAAAAACTGGAATGCCTGGCGGATAAGGGACAATATGCTGTGCGAGTGTTTTACCGGCGGTTGACTCAAGTGCGGCACTTTTCATATGTGTAATTGCTGCCGGCTGATAAATCCCTGCAGTTTTCGGCATAGAAGGACATGGTGTATTTTGCCCTTTTATCGCATGCGGCAGTTGTATCGCTTGAAGACGTTCTAACAATAAATCAAACGGGAAGCGATCCCCTTCATGCCACATCGGCAAGACTAACAATCCTTGCTGCTCGTCTGCCAATTCAAGATAAATATGCTGTGCTTCCAGCCATTGCTGCACTTCATAGCCAGAATAACCTGGATATGTCACCGTTAACTTCAGCGGATCATCCATTTCGCAAACCTCAAACCCTTTCGCTGACAATGCATACATGAGACGGCGGCGCTTTTCAAAAAACTGCGTACTATCATACATTTTGTAGAAATGATGAGCACGTTCTAAACCAGCCATCAATAAATACGACGGACTGGAAGATTGAAAATACGTTAAGTACTCAAGCACCTGTTCGCGATAAGGTGCTGATTTATGTATAAAGATAACTGAGCTCATTGTCAGTGCAGGCAGACTTTTATGATACGACTGCACCACATAATCTGCACCATAAGTTAATGAAGAATGTGGAAATCCAGGCAATCCAAAATGCGCACCATGTGCTTCATCTACTAGTACAGGTGTATGACACGCATGCTGCTGCTGAATAAAGGTTTGTATATCAAACGTTTCGCCGTAATAGTTCGGATACGTCACTATCGCCAGACTATGTTTCTCTTGATTATCCATTGTCAGCGGTGCTTTATATTGTTGTGTAGTTTCACTCAGTGTCATCGGCAAGATATCAGCTGTTGTTTGTGCTAAGTCCAAACCATGAAAAACTGATTTATGTACATTACGTCCCATGATTACCGGCTGTTGTTGCTGTGCAGCTGCTTGAATCACTGACAGTATTCCTGAAGTTGTACCATTCACTAAATAATATGCATCATATTCAGGATGTTTATCTATCGCTGCCATACTTTCTTTTAATACTGCTTCTGGATGATGGAGATCATCAAAATCAGTGATTTCGGTAATGTCCATCGCTAAATCCATTGCATTTAATGAGCCGATTGTCATATTTTTATGTCCGGGAACATGAAATGAAATCGGTTGTTCTTCAAGCCATGTCTCTAGCTTATGATTCAAGGGCAAATTCATTTTTTTCACTGCCTTTAATTACGTAATTACCTCTTATTTTAACATATACATTGGAAAGAATTTGGACAGAAATGAAAGAAATTCTGTTTCTACTTGCCATAAAAACTAATTTATTACAAGGCTGGTTCAAAAAAGGCATAAAAAAAGAGACCCGATTGGGTCTCTGATTGCCTGGCAACGTCCTACTCTTGCGGAACGTAAGTCCGACTACCATCGGCGCTAAAGAGCTTAACTTCTGTGTTCGGCATGGGAACAGGT
>NZ_QPMO01000011.1:0-91180 GCF_003344575.1 Staphylococcus sp. EZ-P03
TAGGCACTTTAAATTATAGAGGCAATTGCGCTTTTTGTGTATCAAAAAAGGCGGGAAGTTTTACCTTCCCACCATAAAAGATGAAGAACCTACAGTGTAAGGTAAACACTTTAGAAGATAGGAAAAGCACATTCCGCGGAATGTGCTTTTTTGTATGCTTATATTTTCTATGTTTATAAACTTTCTTAAATTGAGTTAGTGGACGAGTTTTTTCTCGAAACGGTTCAAGTCATTATCATGACCAATCATAATCAGGATATCTCCTAATTCGATATTCATATTAGGATCTGGCGAAATAATAACATCTTTGCCGCGCTTAATCGCAATAATGTTGATACCGAAATTCGCACGGATATCCAAGTCTACAATCGTTTGACCTGCAATGCGTTCGTTGGCCTTCGCTTCAACAATTGAATATTCATCCGCAAGTTCAAGGTAATCCAAGACACTTGCACTCGCAATATTATGAGCAATACGACGGCCCATATCACGTTCTGGGTGTACGACTAAATCGGCACCGATTTTATTCAAAATCTTAGCATGGTAGTCATTTTGCGCTTTCGCAATAACTTTTTTAACGCCTAACTCTTTTAGAATCAAAGTCGTTAATGTACTCGTTTGGATATTTTCACCAATCGCAACAATGACTTGATCAAAGTTGCGGATCCCTAAACTTTTCATAACCGCTTCATCTGTTGTATCAGCAACCACTGCATGTGTCGCAATTTCACTGTATTCATTTACACGGGCTTCGCTTAAATCAATCGCCATCACGTCCATGCCTAATGCATTCAGTTCACGGACAATACTGCCGCCGAAACGCCCCAATCCTATAACAACGAATTCTTTTTCCATAGCAACCTCCACAAAATAAAAGTGAGATAAGGCAATGAACGCTTTACATCATTTACAGATGCATACGCTGCCTCACCTCACCTAAGACTCAATATCAATAATGACCTTCATCATTTTTACCTTCAACATAATCTTTGTTGAAAATGAATAATCTCATTAATAATATTAACGATGGAACAAGCAAAAGTAAACCAAGAATTGCCGCAATGGTTAAAGCAAGCGCCATTGTATCATCTGCACTGTGCAGCTCACCATTGATATATGGGTATAAAATGTATGGCCATTTACTGATACCATAACCAGCTACTGCTGTACCCATTTGTGCAATCACAAGCATAAATACTGTTCCAGGTGATTTTTTCATTATAGATAAAATCCATGCGGCCAACAAGCATAAAATACTTAATGCAAACAGCCACCAATATTGACCGACCATAATGTCAAAGTGCTGTTTGTTTTGAGAACGCAATGTGATGAAAGTAAATAAAGATACTAAAGCCATCGGAGGCCCCCAGAAAATAAACCACATGCGTATAATATTATAACCCTTCATATTTTCTGCTTTACGTGCATAGTAAGCAAGGAAACCTGCTGAAATATACATGACGGACACTAGGGATAAGAAGACAACAGCCCAAGCAAACGGACTGAAGAATAAATCTACCCAGTTTAAATCCACGCCTGTACCTTTGTTGGTCTTATGGATATAACCGCCTTCAGAAATAACAAGTCCCATACTTAGTGCGGCTGGAATAAATAAACCAGAAACACTATGCAAGACGAGCCAAGAGAATTTTGAATCAGGTCCGTAGTTTTGGAAAGCGTAGAAACTGCCGCGAATCGTCAGCAAGATCAACGCAATAGAACCAGGCACCAATAAGACTGAACCATAGTAATATGCGAAGTCCGGGAAGAATCCGACAATCCCTACTGTAAAGAACACTAAGAACACGTTCGTGACTTCCCAAACTGGGTTTAAATAGCGCCCGATCAGCGGAACTAATGTACTTTCAGTGCCTCTTAATTTCGATTGTAAAATGAAGATACCTGCCCCAAAGTCAATCGAACCTACGATAATATACAAGAATAAGAATAGATAAAGAACAATCATACCAAACGCTGTGATACTCATGATACTTCACCTCGGCTCTCTTCTAATTTTTCAACGTCTTTATACGGCGGGTTATTCTTGAACATACGTATTAAGACATATGTCGCAGTGAATAGAATAATAAAGTAAACTACACCAAAGGCAATCGTTACCCCCGTCAAGCCGCCTGCACGTGTTGCGGCTTCAGATACTCTCATATAGCCTCTTATAATCCACGGCTGACGACCCATCTCTGTTAAGAACCAACCGAATTCGATAGATAACATTGCGGCAGGTCCTGTAAGCAAGATAGCGTATAATAAACTTTTATGGGTTGAGAAATTGCGCCATTTTTTAACAATACGTGTCAGAACATAAATACCTGAAACAACAAGACAGAAGATACCGCCGACCACCATTAAATCAAAGAAATAGTGAACGATTAAAGGCGGCTGTTCATCTTTAGGGAAACTGTTCAACCCTTTAACTTCTGTTTTGACATTATTGTCTGATAAGAAGCTTAGTAAGCCGGGTAGTTTAATTGCGCCTTTGACCTCTTGTGTCTTTTCATCCAGTACACCAAAGAGTACCAGATCCGCGTTTTTCTCATCTTCAAAATGCCATTCATATGCGGCTAATTTTTCAGGTTGTTCGTTATGCAAGAACTTCGCTGACAAGTCCCCTGCCAACATTGAACCTAAAGTAAAGATTAAGCCGACTGTCATCGTCAGTTTTAAAGCCTTTTTATGATAAGCTTTATCTTTTTCGAATTTGCCTTTTAATAACTTAAATGCCGCAATCGCAGCTAATATAAAGGCCATTGTCATAATTGCAGTTGTAATCACGTGGAATGCTCGAACCCCGAAAGAAGCGTTGAACATTGCTGCGACGGGATCTACATAAAGCATTTTGCCATCAGACATTTTAAATCCATCCGGCGTATTCATAAATGAGTTAACAGAAGTGATGAAGAAGGCAGATAATGTACCGCCCAGCACAACTGGAATACTCATAATCAAATGTGTCCATTTGTTTTTGAAACGTTCCCATGTATAGAAGTAAATACTTAAGAAAATCGCTTCAAAGAAGAATGCAAAGACTTCCATAAATAGCGGCAAGGCTATCACGTGTCCTGCAACTCTCATAAATTCCGGCCAAAGCAATGATAATTGAATTTCAATAATGGTACCTGTCACAACACCGACAGCTACGGTAACCGCATAACCTTTGGCCCACCTTTTAGCTAATGTAATATATTTTGCATCATTTCTCTTAATTCCAAGAAACTCCGCAATTGCGAACATAAGCGGCATGCCTACCCCTATCGTCGCAAAAATAATATGCACAGCTAAGGTCATACCGGTTAGAAATCTGCTTAATTCTACTGCTTCCATGATATCACCCTGTTCTCTTTATATTTGGTTACTGTACAATGCCCGCAATACTTTAAAGACAGCACTTTACACTTTCTTGTACATTCAAATTCATGCAGTAAGCTTGATTTTTATATTTCACTTTAATAAAGTTAAGTCATCAATTTATTGAAAGGAAAGATGATTAATGACGAATGTCGTAGTTTATACTCAAAACGAGTGTCCGCCTTGCCAATTCATTAAGCAATATTTCGATCAGCATCAAGTTGCGTATACAGAGAAAAATATCTCTAATACAGAATACCGCAATGAAATGATAGATTATGATGCTTTTTCAACACCTTTTATCTTGATTGACGATACACCTATGTATCAAGTCGACTTGGATAAAATTAATGAATTGCTGAAAATTGAAGGAAATTAAAGTGAATTTGAATGCACGCTATTAATTTCTACCATTAAATTAAGACTTTTAAACAAAACAAAAGCAAGCGTACATAGGCACAGTACCCATAATGTTACGCTTTATTGTGCTAGTTTACAATCATTCTAATCAAGAATTCAATAATATCAAATAATTATTTAAACTTTCGTCACAATTTCGTAATACCTCAGTTTATTTCTAGCAAATATTAAAAACTATGTATATTGATTGGGATACTCAACTAATCGAACATACAAAAAAACCGTGAAAATGATGCAAGCATCATTCACGGTTTTATTTTATTAATTAAGCATTTTGTGTATATTCATTAACAAGTGCTACAACTTCGTCAGATGTTGCACAGTTGACTGCTTTTGCTGCTAATTCTTTCATTTGTTCTTCGCTTAATCCTCTGATCAAACGACGTGCTTTAAGAATAGATGTCGCACTCATTGAGAACTCATCTAAACCAAGACCTAATAATAAAGGAATTGCAGTTTGGTCTCCGGCCATTTCACCGCACATACCTGTCCATTTACCTTCAGCATGTGATGCTTCAATTACACGTTGAACTAAACGTAAAATTGCTGGGTTGTATGGTTGGTATAAGTATGAAACGCGTTCTGACATACGGTCAGCAGCCATTGTATATTGAATCAAGTCATTTGTTCCGATACTGAAGAAGTCTACTTCTTTAGCGAAGACATCTGCAAGTGCAGCTGTAGATGGAATTTCTACCATGATACCTAATTCGATATCATCTGACACTTCAACGCCTTCATTTTTAAGGTTTTGACGTTCTTCTTCAAGCAATGCTTTAGCATCGCGGAATTCTTGAATCGTCGCAACCATTGGGAACATAATGTTTAATTTTCCGTAAACTGATGCACGTAATAACGCACGTAATTGCGGACGGAAAATTTCAGGTTGTGCTAAGCACAAACGAATAGCACGGTAACCTAAGAATGGGTTCATTTCTTCAGGCAAGTCAAGATAAGGAAGTTCTTTATCTCCACCAATATCTAAAGTACGAACAACAACACGTTTGCCTTCCATTGCTTCAAGCACAGCTTTGTATGCTTCGAATTGTTCGTCTTCAGTCGGCATTTGATCGCGTCCCATATAAAGGAACTCAGTACGATATAACCCAATACCTTCTGCACCGTTCTCGATTACACCTGGTAAATCGTTAGGTGTTCCGATGTTTGCAGCTAATTCTACATGATGGCCGTCTTCTGTTACAGATTCAGCATCACGTAATTTTTGTAATTCTTTTTTGTCTTTGAAGAAGTTGTCGCGTTTTTCTTGATACTCTGCCACAACATCTTCGCTTGGATTGATAATAACATCACCTGTCATACCATCTACGATAATGATGTCGCCTGCTTCCACTTCTTCTGTAATAGATTTAGTACCTACTACTGCTGGAATTTCTAATGAACGACTCATGATGGCAGAGTGAGATGTTCTGCCTCCAATGTTAGTTACGAATCCTTGCACATATTGTTTGTTAAGTTGTGCAGTATCTGAAGGTGTTAAGTCATTCCCGATAATGACAACACTTTCATCAATGATACTTGGATTTGGTAAATCCACACCTAAAATATGTGCTAATACACGTTTAGATACGTCGCGGATATCTGCTGCACGTTCTGCCATGTATTCATTGTCCATTGATTCAAATATTGTGATAAATTGATTTGAAACATCTGTTAATGCTTGTGCCGCATTAACATTTTCATTTTTGATTTTGTCTTCAATAGGTTGGATAAGCTCAGGATCTTCAAGTACTAATAAATGTGCATCGAAGATCGCAGCTTTATCTGCGCCTAATTGTTGTTCAGCATTGTTTCTGATTTTAGTCAATTCAACTTTTGATGTGTTAAGTGCGCCGTTAAATTTAGCAACTTCAGCCTCTGTATCAGTGATCGTTTCATTATCAAACGTTAAGTCAGGTTCAACTAATAAATAGGCTTTTGCGATTGCAACACCGTCAGATGCTGCAATCCCTTTAATTGTTTTAGCCATATTATTTAGTTAAGCCTTCTTTTGATAAAACGTCAGTGATAGCTTGAATTGCATCAGCTTCGTCGCTTCCGTCAGCATAGATAGTGATGTCAGCATCTTTACCTACGCCTAAGCTCATAACACCCATAATTGATTTTAAGTTGACTTTTTTGCCGTTATATTCTAATTGAATATCTGAATCAAATTTTGAAGCTGTTTGTACAAGCATTGTAGCTGGACGAGCATGAATACCTGTTTCGTCAATGATAGTGTATGATTGTTGTTCCATAATAATCTTTCTCCTTCGCATCCATTAATTGGTGATAAGCTCACCTGAACATTATTACACCTTAACATTACCAAAATATGCCTCTAAATTCAATTTGTTTAACCCTTGCAGAGACATGATTTTAGTGTTTTTGTGAAAATATGCACAATTATTTTGCTTACTGATTCTCTAATAACTTTTTGGCAACGTTTTCACATTTTTGAATGTGATCTTCGCCCATTTTCTTCATAAAGTAATAACTGATTGAAGCTGAAATCGCTTGCCCGACAAACGGGAACCATTTCGTCTGTTTAGCTGCTGTTCTTTTCGCAACATCTCTGACAATTATTTTCAAGATACCTTTAGAAATCGTTCTGCCGATAAATTGACTGCCTTGGATAGATGCCGCAGCTAACACACGTTCTTTCAAGTCATCACTCATACGATTCACTTGTTTATGGTCTACACCGTAAATTTTATTGATATCTTCGATAATATCTTTCATCAGCTTCAAGTCAACACCGAAACCTAAACCTGGAATCGGAACGACACTTGCTGTAGATGATAATAATGATTTCTTTCTTACAAGCTCTTCAGCGCGTTCGCGTCTTTCCTGCAAGTCTTTTGCATTAATCGGTAGTCTCCCCTTCTTTGAAACAGGGTCGATTTTTAAGACTTTATGACCGATTTTATCAGTCGTGCCTTTAATAAATTTATCTTTTATCCCCATATTTTAATCCTCCTCTATTATTACTTCTTCCTCTTTATGTGATACCCGAACGAAGACGACTTTTAAATATTTGGATGGCTTGAAATGCGGATGTGTTTTGAAATCTTTTGGAAGTCCCATAGCTTCTTCAATCTCAAAATCAACATTTTGTTCGTTCAGCGTCTTTTTAATCATGTTTTTAAACGCTTTTGAAGTCAGTGCACTTGAGTTGGTACTTAAAATCAAAGTACCGCCATCGCTGAGTATCGGCAATGCCTCTTCGATTAATTTGTGATAGTCTTTTTGCACAGTGAATACTTTCTTTTTATTGCGTGCAAAACTTGGCGGATCAATCACAATTGTGTCATAAAGCTTGCCATGTCTTGCCGCATAATGATAAAAGTCAAACGTATCCATCACATAAATATATTGTGTTTTCGGGTCTATACCATTTACCCCAAAATTCTCTTCCGTCAAACTTCTTGAGCGGTTAGCTAAATCAACGCTCGTTGTTTCTAACGCTGTTTGAGCCGCAATGACTGAGAATGCGCCTGTATAACTGAATAAGTTTAATACACTGCGCTCAGGTGCATAAACATCTCTCAATTTTTTTCTGACTTCTTTTTGGTCTAAGAAAATACCTGTCATAGGTCCATCATCTAAATCAACATTATAAAATGTAAAGTTCTCTTCGATGACCATCGGGAATTCAGGTGCTTCACCTGTCACAAAGCCGCTTTTTACATCACTGTCTTTAAAGCGTGTCTTTTCGAAAATAGATGTATACGGGAACACAGATTTGATTGCTTCTAGTACATTATATCTGAACTTATAAATACCTTTTGAATACCATTGAATCAATAAATGGCGATCATAATAGTCGATAGTCAAACCGCCTACACCGTCTCCTTCAGCGTTGAATAGACGAAACGCATTTGTACCATCGATATCAAAATAATATTGTCTGTAATCTAAAGCCGCTTCAAACAAACCTTCAAAGAATGAAGTATCGATTGCTTCTTGTGCATCATAACTTAATACCCAGCCAAGACCTTTATGCTGGCGACCTACGTAAGCCGTCGCAATATAACGGCCATCATCAGTAATGATATGGAAAATATCCCCGTCTTTTAAATGACTATGTTCAAAAATATCTTCTTCATCTACTAAAGGATACTGGTTTAAATATTTTTGTTCTTTACCTTTATTTAAAATTGCTGTCTTCATAATTATTATTCCGCCTTCTATGTGTAGTTACTTTCATCTTAACGTATAATACAGTCCCTTTCTAAACAGAACAACTAAAAAAATAAAAAAGCCGAGAAATCTTTATTTGATTTCTCGACTTCAGCTTGTTGTTAATGATCCGGTGTTCTTAATTGAATAATAAATGCAATGGTTACCGCAACAAGCATTATAAATAAGATCGGTGTGATAAAAATTGATAATAATAAGCCATGAATCATGATGTTCACGAATTCAGTAAGTAATTTGAAGAACAAGATACTTACCATGAAGAGTTGTGCATAGTACAGTTTGCCGCGTAAGAAATGCGTCAATGTTGTAATAATATAAGCGATGATGACAAGCAGCAATAGGAATAAAGTCACCCATTCAATAACATAAGATGTCTGTGACAATTCCCAATCGCCTGACATAAATAATCCATTACGGTTGTTCAATTCTAATAATGTAAATAAGAACAGAATCGTTCCGCAAATCAACTCTACAATACCTGGTTTGATCCATTTCGGACGACGCATCCAATTCGGAATATCGTCTTCCTGCAAATCAATTTTATCTTTAATTGTCTTTTTAATTTTATCTCTTTTTGTTCTGATTTTCTCTAAGTCAATGCTTCTGCGTGTACGGTGTGTGAATTCTTGAGTACGTTCTTGAATTTCACGCAATTGTTCTTTCGTTTGGCTGATTGCACCATTTTTATCAGTTCTAGAGTATTCCATTTCTTCTCCAAGTTCTGCTTTAGTTAAAGGCAATGAACGTCTTAGGAATAAAAAGTTCCAAATCGACATTTGGCCTAAACACCACATCACTAAGAAGAACGCATTGACACTTAAAATATCAATCAATGCAATTTCATGACTCTCTATTCTTCCGTATAACGAAATCTGAGATATTAAATAACTGATACCATACGTACAGATGATCCATAAATAATGTTCCTTCTGATGGTCGCTGTTAAGTTCGTCCTTATAAACAATATAGCCGATATGCACAATGAACGGGATAATAAATATAACTGCAAAGAAACCGTAGACTTGTGTCATAAAGACAATTGTGATGAGGAAGAAAAAGATTCCTATTATAAGGAAGAAAATTGAAATATCATAATCATATTTTGTCGTGATAAATAACAAATAGCCGATCCAAAGCAATGCAACGCCGAATAAGATGATTAAGATGGCGCTGATGATTGGGAAATGGCCGATAAATTGACTCATAATCCGGATAATTTCAATAAAGAATGCATTGATGAAATCCCACACATTATTAATATGTAAGTCAACCTTGCTCCCCTTAGCAAGTTTATGGATGAATGATAAATTGAGCAGTACAATGATGCCAATTAAGAGTGAAACAATGCCAATAATCAAACTAAAAATGATCTCAGCGTGCTTCTTTATATACGACATGTTTTTCACCTCATAGTTATTATATATGAACAGACGTGTTGTGTCTTTAAAAATTGTAGTAAATCATTCTATGGTAGTATATTAGAATTGGTCAGCACACTCAATCCTTTACTTTTGTTTTTACACAAATTTAATCTTTTGTCATCTTAATTCAATACCCGTTCTTATAAGGATGAATCGCAAAATGACCTTGACATCTAGTACTAAAAAGCATACATTTATTATAAATCAAATGAATAAATGCACTAGGGGTGTTTCGAACTGAGATGAAGCACATGCTTCAAACCCTTCGAACCTGATCTAGCTTGGACTAGCGTAGGAAAGTGCGGAAGATGAACCGGTTGTCGATTGAGGGTGGTACCGGTTTGTTCCGATGCCTGTTTCACGCTGCTTGCTAGACAAGTTTGCGTGTTTTTTATTTTTATAGGAGGAATTGATTCATTATGTCTAAAGGGCTTAAACTTTCAGATATCTTAGTTACTGTGTTAATCGCAGTCATCTTTGCTATCATTTACAACATTTGGAACCTTGTATACAAAGCGATGCAAGTGACTGGATTGCACTTAGAAGAATTATCTTATGGTATGTGGTTTGCTGCAGCTGTTGTTGCTTACCTGATCATTCCTAAAGCAGGCGTCGCTTTACTCGCTGAATTTGCTGCGGGTGCTGGTGAAACTATCGTCATGGGACGCTTTGATATTGCAACAATTATTTACGGCTTGCTTCAAGGTTTAGCATGTGAAATTATTTTTGCGATTTTCCGTTATAAATCACGCAAATTAATGGTGGCAGTCATTGCTGGTTTAGCAGCTGCACTTGTTACTTTCCCAATCGACTTCTACTATGGTTATCTTGGTGAAGTTGCAGGATGGAACTTATTCTTATATGTGTTCTTCCGTTGTATCAGCGGTATTGTATTAGCAGGGATTTTCCCATACTACCTTGTCAAAGCACTGGATCAGACCGGAGTTACCAAACTCTTCCGCCCTGCTTCTAAAAAAGATTACGACAATTTGTAAGGAGATATTATCTTGTTACTTGCTCAAAATTTACGACTCAAATATCCAAATGCACAAAATAAAATCTTTGATGGTTTAAATATAGAAATACCTGACAAACAAAAAGTCTTGCTTTTAGGTCCGTCAGGCTGCGGCAAAAGTACTTTGCTTAATGTATTAAGCGGTATTGTACCGAACTTGATTGAATTGCCTATGAAGTATGATGACTTAAAAGCAGATTTAAACAGCGGTGTGATTTTCCAAGATCCGGATACACAGTTTTGTATGCCTAAAGTATATGAGGAATTAGCATTCGTATTAGAAAACAAACAAGTACCGCGTAAAGATATGGATGCGTTAATTCAACGTGCTTTAGAATCTGTAGATTTAGAAGTAGGTCCAAAACAAACCGTGTCTCAATTAAGCGGCGGTATGAAACAAAAATTAGCTATTGCTGAAACGGTACTCCAAGAAGCAGATACCCTCTTCTTGGATGAACCGACCGCTATGCTGGATGTAGATGCGACTGAGGATTTATGGAATAAAATCAAAGAGATGTGGCAAGATCAAACTGTACTCATCGTTGAGCATAAAGTAGAACACATTTGGGAACATGTCGATCGTGTCATATTAATGGGCCATGGCGGCCACATCATTGCTGATGACACACCTGAGGTAATATTGAACCAGCATGAAGATTTATTAACAGAATACGGCGTATGGCACCCTAAAGCTTGGGACCATGCACCACAACCAAATTTAAACGCTGCTGCACCTTCAAAAGCACGCTTTAAGTATATAGAGGGTGAAATTATCAGAGGCAAAAAGACATTGATTCAAGTCCCTGACTTTGAAATCGGTGATGGCGAGTGGATTACGATTACCGGTAAAAACGGTGCGGGTAAAACCACTTTATTAGAATCGATGATGCAGCTGATTAAATATCGCGGTGCCATGTCCTATGATGGCCAACCGCTTCACAAAATTAAAGAAGCTGCCCAGCATATGTACTTGGTCTATCAAAATCCAGAACTGCAATTTATCACAAATTCAGTTTATGAAGAGATTTTCATCAACTTCAGCGGTCCTGATGCAGATGCAGAAACAAAACAACTGATAGAAATGTTGAATTTAGAAGCTGTTCAAGAACATCACCCGTTCGAATTATCTATGGGTCAAAAACGTCGATTAAGCGTCGCAACAGCGTTAAGCTCTCATGCTGATATTATCTTATTAGATGAGCCGACGTTTGGTTTAGACAGCCGCAACACATTTAATTTATTATCGCTTTTCCAAAAACGTGTTGCACAAGGACAAACCATTATAATGGTTACACACGACCCGCATATTATCGAACGCTACCCTACAAGACGTATTGAGTTGCGTGATCATATGTTATGTGAAGATGAGCTCTTTGAAATGGAAGGTGAAGACAATGTTTGAAGCATGGAAAAAATATTTCACCTTCGTAGATGAAGTCAATATCATTACCAAATTAGGTTTAGGTATTTTCTTATTCTTCTTTGTCATCTTTATACACAACTTTGATGTGATGATTTATTTAACCGCTCTGATGTTTTTATTCTTACTCATCTTTGGCGGTATGAAGGTTAAGATAACAGCACTATTTGTAGTTTATACAATACTATTCAGTATCATCTCAGCACTGTTCATGATTTTCTATGGTGATGGCACACATACGCTATTTAAATTAGGATTTATTCATATTACGACAGAAAGTTTAGTCAGAGGTCTGCATTTATCAATGCGTACAGATACTGTAACTTTCTTTGGGATTGTGATGGCATTCACTTCTCAAATTGTGATGATCTTCTACAGTTTAATGCAGCACTTAAAAGTAAAACCTAAAGTCGCTTATGCCTTTATGGCAGCGATACGTATGGTACCTTTAATCATCAGTTCATTTGTACAATTAAGAAAATCATTGAAGATGCGCTATCGCATGGTGGATAAATCTAATTACAGAGGCTTTAAACGCATCAAGCATTTGATGATTCCTCTGTTAAGCCAAAACATCCGAAAAGCACATCAACTCTCTGTTGCGATGGAGAAAAAAGGATTTAAAGATGGTCCGAGAACTTATTATTACTACGCACCATTTAGTTATCGCGACTTGATCTTTATCTTACTCTTCGCCGCAATATTAATCATTGCTATATTATTAGCACATTATGTGCCGATTACAGGCATCACAGATGTACGTGGTTGACACATTTCGATGTAGTTTTTAAAATAGCTATCGGGCTGTTAGTCGTCGAGCTGCAGCCCAACCAATATTTACATTTTCATTCATCCATATTTTTCCCAGCAGTAGACGGTTACCGATTCGACCGTTTGCTGCTTATTTTTATAATAACCATCATTTCTTTTTTTAGTTAATACACCCCTATTATAAATGCTATAATTAAGGTAATCAGATTTACACATACGATGGGAGGCAATTTTCATGAAGAAACGTAACGATGCATACGAAAAAGGCTACCAACAAGCCGTAAGAGAAATTGAAACCATGACAAAACTAAAAAATAAAAAACGCCGACTTAACCGTTTTATCAAAAAACGCAAACGTGCTTGGCGCTTCCGCCAACTTTTCAATAAACACAGCTCTCGCTTTGTGGCTGGCTATAAACAAGCCTATATCGATATGGCTAAATCAACACCTGATGAGTAAGGGATATACCCCTTGCTCATTTTTTTATAACAAAACAATAGTAATAGATATGCAATCGTATTATGTGAGTAGTTCATACATATTTAAACTGGTGCAGACACATGACTAACTTAATAAAAAAACCAACCAAACAATTCAAAGAAAAAGTTTGGTTGGTTTAATGTATCTTCAATTATTGTTCGTGTTTAATTGCTTTATCACAAATGTCTCTGCGATAGAATAAGCCGTCACTTTCAATTGCATCTGCTTTTTTGTAAGCTTCTGCTTTTGCTTCTTTGACAGTTTTTCCTTCACCAATGACTAAGATGACACGGCCGCCAGAAGTGACATAGTCGTCGCCTTCTTTTTTCAAGCCGCTGACAAATGTGCTGCCGTCTAAATTGAAGCCTGAAACTTTAACGCCTTTTTCGTAAGCACCTGGATAGCCTTTAGAAGCAAGCATCACACCTGCGACTGCTTCGTCTTTCCATTTGAATTCAATCGGTTGACGTGCTTCTAAATCTAAGATGTGCTGCATCAAGTCGCTTTCCATACGTGTTAAGAGTACTTGTGCTTCCGGATCTCCAAAGCGTGCGTTAAATTCAATGACTTTCGGTCCTTCTTCTGTAAGGATGGCACCGATATAAAGGACACCAAAGAATGGATAACCTTCTAGTTGCATCGCTTTTGCGATAGGTTGTGCAATTTCTTCATTCGTACGTTTTAATACGTCTTGTGAAATATGAGGTACTGGACAATAAGCACCCATACCGCCTGTATTCGGTCCTTTATCACCATCATATGCGCGTTTATGGTCTTGTGCAATCGTATCAAACGGTACTGCATAGTCTCCATTGACGAAAGTCATTACAGAGTATTCTTCACCTTCCAAGAATTCTTCGAAGACTACTTTGCCTTCTTCTTCTGGATAAAGTGTTTCAACGCCTTCTTTCGCTTCTTCTCGTGTCATCGCAATAATAACACCTTTACCAGCAGCTAACCCATCTTTCTTCAAGACAACTGGAATTTTACAGTCTTCTACATACTTTAATGCTTCTGTTTTAGAATCCACTTCAACATACTCTGCTGTCGGAATACCGTATTTTTCCATGATATGTTTTGCAAAAGCTTTAGAACCTTCGATTTGAGCAGCAGCTGCGCCTGGTCCGAAGACTTTAACGCCCGCTTCGCGCAATTTATCGCCTAAGCCTTCAGTTAACGGTTGTTCAGGACCTACAACTGCCCATTCAACACCATTTTCTGCAGCGAATTTAACAATTTCATCATGTGCTGTTTCAGCGATTTCACCATGCACTTCAGCTACAGTTTCCATCGCTGCATTTCCAGGAATTGCATACACTTGGTCAACAAGTTCAGATTGATTTAATTTATGGGCAAGAACATGTTCACGTCCTCCGCCCCCGATAACTAATACTTTCATCTTGAGCATTTTCCTCCTGAATGATTAATGTTTGAAGTGACGTACACCTGTCATTACCATCGCAATGCCGTGTTTGTCAGCCATATCAATTGAGTCTTGGTCTTTAATAGAACCGCCTGGTTGGATAATTGCTTTAATACCCGCTTTAGCAGCTAATTCTACTGTGTCATCCATAGGGAAGAAACCATCAGAAACCAAAGCAACATTGTCGTTGATTTCAATTGCACGTTCAATTGCAATTTCTGCAGATCCGACACGGTTCATTTGTCCCGCACCGATACCTACTGTTTGATGATCGTTGCTTAAGATAACGGCATTACTTTTAACCGCCGCAACAACTTTCCAACCTAATTCCATTGCTTTCCATTGTGCTTCAGTCGGTTCAGCTTTTGTGACAACTTTCATATCGTCTCGTGTAATTGTTTTAGTATCTTTATCTTGAACTAAGTAGCCGCCTGAAACAGAAACGAATTCTTGTTCATCATGGTCTAATGTCATATCTACTTCTAATAAGCGGATATTTTTCTTTTGAGTTAAGACTTCAAGTGCTTCATCTGTGAATGAAGGTGCAATCACAACTTCTAAGAAGATGGAATGTAATTTTTCAGCTAATGCTTTTGAAACTGGACGGTTGACCGCAACGATACCGCCGAAGATAGATTGGCTGTCTGCCTCATAAGCATTTTGGTAAGCTTCTTCGATTGATTCGCCTACACCAACACCGCAAGGGTTCATGTGTTTCACTGCAACAGCAGCCGGTCCTTCGAATTTCTTAACTAATGCGAGTGTTGCGTCCGCATCTTTGATATTGTTAAAGCTTAATTGTTTCCCGTGTAATTGTTTAGCGCCTGCAATAGTATTATCTGCATCTGAAGTACGTACAAAGTAAGCAGTTTGTTGAGGGTTTTCACCATAACGCAACTGTTCTTTGTTTTCTTTAAAGAAGTTCACAATCGCATTATCATAATCATTTGTATGTTCGAATACTTTAATCATTAATGATTTGCGGAAGTTTTCATCTAAAGTATTGTTTTTCAAATGTTCAATAACTGTGTCGTAGTCAGCTGGATCTACAACTGTTGTCACATGTTTAAAGTTTTTCGCTGCTGCACGCAACATTGTCGGTCCGCCGATATCAATATTTTCAATCGCATCCATTTCAGTAACATCTGGATTTGCGACTGTTTCTTTGAATGGATATAAGTTCACAACAACCATATCAATCAAGTCGATACCTTGTTCTTTTAATTGTTGCAAATGTTCTGGTTTATCGCGATCTGCTAAGATACCGCCATGTACTGCAGGATGTAAAGTTTTAACACGACCATCCATGATTTCATCAAATTGTGTTAAGTCTGAAACAGATTTAACTGGTACACCCGCTTCATCTAATGCACGTTTTGTACCGCCTGTTGAATAAAGTTCATAATCTAACTCAACTAATGATTTGGCGAAATCTACAATGCCGCTTTTATCTGATACACTTAAAATTACTTTTTTCATGATAGAAATTGCCCCTCTTATCGAATAATTTTTGCGATGACTCTAGGATAAAGTTCATATTCTAAATTTTTAATACGTTCTTCTAGTTGTGCTTTGGTATCATCCGGATGAATCTCACAACGACTTTGCTCGATAATCTCACCAGTGTCCATACCGCTGTCTACATAATGCACGGTTGACCCTGTTTCTTTATCTCCGCTTTCATAAGCTTGGCCGATAGCGTCAATACCTTTAAATTTAGGCAATAATGAAGGATGAATATTTAAAATTCGTCCTTCATATGCCACTAATAAGTCTGGGCCGATTAAACGCATATAACCGGCTAAGACGATCCATTCTACTTGTTCTGCTTTCAGCAGCTTTATTAATTGTTGTTCGTATTCTTTTTTAGAATCAAACGTTTTAGGGATTGTCACATGCACAGGCACACCTAGTTGCTGTGCACGTTCAATCGCATAAGCATCATCATGGTCTGTGTATAATGCTGTGACTTCAATATTTTGCAGTTGTCCCTCTTTGACACGTTGTACGATGTTTTCAAAGTTGCTGCCAGAACCTGACGCAAAGATTGCTACTTTAGTCACGCTTTAACCCCCGTTAATTCGATTGGTTCTTCTTTACCTTCAACAATTTTACCGATTTGATAAGCAGTGACATTTTGTGCTTTCAAGATGTCTAACGCTTTGTCAGCATCTGATTCATCAACCACTAAAGTGAAACCAATACCCATATTGAAGATATTGTACATTTCTTCAGTGTCGATGCTGCCTGCTTCTTGCAGCCAGTCAAAGATTTTCGGTGTAGTGAAAGATTGCACATCAATTTCAGCTGTAACACCTTCAGGCAAAGCACGCGGAATATTTTCATAGAAACCGCCGCCAGTGATATGTGTCATCGCATGCAATTTCACTTGCTCTTTAACAGCTAAGACAGGTTTCACATAAAGACGTGTAGGTTCTAAGAAAGTCTCTAAATACGTACGTCCGTTATCGAACTCTGCATTTAAATCAACACCAGATTCTTTGATTAAGTGACGCACTAAGCTGTAGCCGTTTGAGTGGATACCGCTTGATGCTAAACCAAGGATCACTTGTCCAGGTTTTACAGATGAACCATCGATATAGTCATCTTTTTCAACAGCACCTACCGCAAATCCAGCTAAGTCGTATTCGCCTTCATGATACATTTCGCCCATTTCAGCAGTTTCTCCGCCGATTAAAGCAGTGTTTGTTTCTTCACAGCCGTCGCTGACACCTTTAACAATTTGTTCGATGACTTCTGGTACTACTTTGTTTGTCGCAATGTAGTCAAGGAAGTAAAGCGGCTCAGCGCCAGTTGTTAAAATGTCGTTGACACACATAGCGACTGCATCGATACCGATTGTGTCATGTTTGTCATTGTCGATTGCTAATTTCAATTTAGTTCCAACACCGTCAGTACCTGAGACTAAGACAGGTTTTTGCATGTTTAATTGTGATAAATCAAACGCTGCACCGAAACCTCCTAATCCGCCAAGCACCTCTTTACGCATTGTACGTTGCACATGGCTTTTCATACGTTCTACTGCTTCATAGCCGGCATGAATATCTACACCAGCATTTTTATAAGACTCTGCCACAGCTTTACACTCCTCTTCTTTTCAGTTCTTTAACTTCTGGTAATTGATGGTCAACAATTTCGATAGGATAGTTGCCTGTAAAGCAAGCATCACACTCGCCTTTTGAATCGAATTCTTTAAAGACTTCGTGCATACCTTCAACAGATAAGTAAGTTAAGGAATCTGCACCGATCATTTCTTTAATCTCTTCAACAGAATGCTGTGCTGCCATTAATTCTGCATGTGTAGAGACATCAATACCGTAATAGCAAGGATCCACAAGCGGAGGTGATGAAATACCCATATGTACTTCTTTCGCTCCTGCAGATTTTAAAGCCTTCACGATATATTTGCTTGTTGTACCGCGTACAATCGAGTCATCAATCACAACGACACGTTTGCCTTCAATGACATCTCTGATTGGAGAGTGTTTCATGCGTACTTGTTTCTCGCGTACACTTTGATCAGGCGTAATGAAAGTACGGCCGATGTAACGGTTTTTAAGCAAGCCTTGTTCGTTAGGAATACCTGAATATTCCGCGAAACCTTTCGCTGCTTGTAATGACGAATCAGGAACACCAATTACGATATCCGCATCAATGCCCATTTCACTTGCTAATTTCTTACCTAATGCTTTACGCACATTGTAAATTGAATGTTTATGGAATTCTGAATCAGGACGTGCAAAGTACACATATTCCATAGAACACATATTATGATTGATATCAGTTGAATAATAATCATAATCTATATCATGTTCACCGCTGAATGTGATTAATTCACCCGGTTCGATATCTCTGATATAAGTTGCGCCAATTGCTTGGAATGCACATGTTTCACTGGCTACGCAATACGCACCGTCAACTTCGCCAAGCATTAATGGACGTACACCATTGTTATCTCTGACCGCTGCTAATTGATTCGTATTCAGCATGACACAGCTGAATGCACCTTTAACTTGGTTCAAGGCTGCTTTTTGGTTCGTTTTGATATTAGGCGAGTTGCCTTTAATCAATAAATGCGCTAACACTTCTGAATCGCTTGTTGTTTGGAAAACACTGCCTTCAGATTCTAAAGCATGACGTATTTTCACTGCATTCGTTAAGTTGCCGTTATGCGCAAGACCTAAATCGCCTTTTGAATGTTTGAATAAAAATGGTTGTACATTTGCAATTTCGCTTGCACCTGTTGTCGCATAGCGAACGTGACCGATCGCATGCTGATAACCTTGCAATGATTCTAGCTGTGCGTCTGAAATCGCCTCAGTCAACAAACCCATGCCGCGTGCGCCAAACAGATTTTCTCCGTTTGAGCACACGATACCAGCACCTTCTTGGCCACGGTGCTGCAAGCTATGCAACGCCATGTAAGTTAAAGTTGCTGCATGGGGATGATTCCATATGCCAAAGACTCCACATTCTTCATTTAATCCGCGGATGTCATACATTGAGGAATTGCTCCTTCCCAAATTTCGTTTAACGTCGACACGTTTTCTTCTACAGTAGTTTGACCGTTTGTTACTTTGAACTTGCCATCCTCAGTGATAGTTCCAATTTCTTGTGCGTTTGGAATATCTAGCGATTGTCCTTCTTTAACAGCAACAATGTATCGGCCTTGTGTTTCACTGAATAATTGAGCGTCTGACACGTCTAATTTTGCGTCTACACCTAAACCGTAGTGAGCACTGATTCTAGCTAATGAAATCAGTAAGCCGCCTTTACCTACAGTTTGGACATGAGAAGCTTTGCCGTTTCTGACAGCTTCTTTGATTTGTTCGCCTTTTTCAACTTCATTTGATAAGTCGATAGCTTCTGATTCATGGTTGACTTTGCTGTATAATAATTTTTCGATTTGGCTGCCGCCGAAATCGTCGCGTGTTTCGCCTACAACATATAATTTATCGCCAGCATGCGGTTGGAAATCTTTTAAGTAATCAATGTCTTCGATTAAGCCCACCATACCTACTACAGGTGTTGGGAAGATCGATGTACCGCGTGTTTCGTTATAAAGTGAAACGTTACCTGAAACAACAGGTGTTTTAAGTACTTCACATGCTTCAGCCATACCTTTTGTAGAATCAGCAAGTTGTTGATAGATTTCTTTTTTCTCTGGAGAACCATAGTTTAAGCAGTCTGTCATTGCAAGTGGTGTTGCACCTACAGCAATTAAGTTGCGGTATGCTTCAGCAACGACCATTTTACCGCCTTCGTATGGTTGGTTGAATACGTAACGTGCTTCACCATCGATAGTTGAAGCAACAGCTTTATTTGTACCTTCAACACGTACAACAGATGCTTGCAAGCCTGGTTTGATAACAGTGTTTGCACCCACTTGTTGATCGTATTGTTCATATAAATAACGTTTAGAAGCAATTGTTGGATGTGCTAATAATTTGTGGAATACATCGTTCACATCTACTTTGCTGTAATCATTTTTAGAAGTGTTATATTCTTTTTCTTCCCCTTCTAAAATGTATACAGGAGCTTCATCAGATAATGGTTGTACAGGAATATCTGCATAAACTTCGTCTTCATAAGTAAGAACGAAACGATCAGTATCTGTAACTTCACCGATAATTGCACTGTCTAGTTCATGCTTTTCAAATAAGTCTAAGAATTTTTGTTCAGTACCTTTTTCAACTACTAACAACATACGCTCTTGTGTTTCTGAAAGCATCATTTCATAAGGTGAGATACCTTCTTCACGTACAGGCACTTGGTCTAAACGCATATGCATACCGCTGCCGCCTTTAGCTGCCATTTCTGAAGAAGATGATGTTAAACCAGCAGCACCCATATCTTGAATACCTACTAATTCTGGGAAAGTAATCGCTTCAAGCGTTGCTTCCATTAATTTTTTACCAACGAATGGGTCGCCGATTTGTACTGAAGGACGTTTGCTTTCGCTTTCTTCGCTTAATTCTTCAGAAGCGAATGTAGCACCATGGATACCGTCACGGCCAGTTTTCAAACCTACATAAATAACAGAGTTGCCTTTACCTTTTGCAGTACCTTTTTGGATTTTATCGTGGTCGATGATACCTACGCACATAGCGTTAACTAACGGGTTGCCGTCATAACGTTCATCGAATTCGATTTCCCCTGCAGTTGTCGGGATACCGATACAGTTGCCGTATCCGCCGATACCAGCTACAACACCGCGTAATAATGTACGGTTTTGAACTTCGTCTAATTCACCGAAACGCAAGCTGTTTAATAAGTTGATCGGACGCGCACCGATTGAAACGATGTCACGGATAATACCGCCCACACCTGTTGCTGCACCTTGGTAAGGTTCGATTGCAGATGGGTGGTTATGTGATTCAACTTTGAATACTACTGCTTGGTTGTCACCGATATCTACAACACCAGCACCTTCACCAGGTCCCATTAAGACATGCTCGCCTGATGTAGGGAACTGAGTCAAGAAAGGTTTAGAGTGTTTGTATGAGCAGTGTTCACTCCACATTACTGAGAAGATACCGATTTCTGTAAAGTTTGGCTGACGTCCTAGGATTTCAACAACTTTATCATATTCAGCATCTGTTAATCCCATATCACGGTATAAATGTTCTGATTTGATTTCTTCGATACTTGGTTCAATAAACTTAGGCATTTTGTTCCCTCCAACTATTTACCATTGACTCAAATAATTTTACGCCATCGTCTGTTCCTAAAATTGCTTCTAAAGCACGTTCTGGGTGAGGCATCATTCCGCAAACATTACCTTTTTCGTTAACAATTCCGGCAATATCATCATATGATCCGTTTGGATTGTGTGCATATTTCAAGATAATTTGATTGTTTGCTTCTAATGCTTTGTACATTTCTTCTGTACAGTAATAGTTGCCTTCACCATGTGCAACTGGATAAATCACTGTTTCGTTTTCAGCATAATCTTTAGTGAAAGGTGTAGTGTTGTTCACTACTTTCAATTCTTCATTACGGCTTACGAATAAATGAGAATCGTTGTGTAATAATGCGCCTGGTAATAAACCAATTTCCGTTAAAATTTGGAAGCCGTTGCAAACACCAAGTACAGGTTTGCCTTCTTCTGCAAAGCGTTTCACTTCTTTGATAACGGGTGCAACACTCGCCATCGCGCCTGAGCGCAAGTAATCTCCGAAAGAGAATCCGCCAGGGATTAATACACCGTCAAAACCTTCTAAAGAAGTTGCGCGGTAATCTACATATTCTGCTTCTGCACCTGTTTTCAAAGCTGCATTTAACATGTCTCTGTCACAGTTTGAACCAGGGAATACAAGTACTGCGAATTTCATTATGCATTCTCCTTTTCATCGAGTACTTTATAGCTGTACTCTTCAATTACAGTGTTTGCGAATAATTTTTCACTTAATGTTGTAACGATATTATGAACCGCTTCATCTGTTGCTTCATCCACTGTCATATAAAGTAATTTACCTACACGGATATCATTCACTTGGTTGTAGCCTAAGTCATGTACTGCACGGTTAAGTGCTTGTCCTTGTGTATCTAGTACCTGTGGTTGTAATGTGATGTGCAATTCGATAGTTTTCATTATTTAAGATCCTCCAGTTTATTTAAGAAAGTTTGGTAAGTTTCGATAATTGAACCGCGGTCTTCACGGTAAACGTCTTTGTCAAAGTTAGTATCGCTGTCTTTTTCCCAGATACGGCATGTATCAGGTGAAATTTCGTCAGCTAATAAAATGTGACCGTCTTTTGTACGGCCGAATTCAATTTTAAAGTCTACTAATCTTAAGTTAATGCTGCTTAATAAATCAAGCAAGGCTTGGTTGACACCTAAAGCCATTTGTTTCAATGTTGCAATTTCTTCTTCGTTTGCAATGTTGAGCAATTTAATATGGTCATCAGTGATTAAAGGATCATTTAAAGCATCGTTTTTATAGAAAAATTCAACAAGCGGTGTTTTAAATTCATGTCCTTTATCAAAACCTAATCTTCTTGTAATAGAACCTGCTGCAATGTTGCGTACAACAACCTCTAAAGGAATAATTTTGACTGCTTGTACTAATTGTTCAGTTTCAGAAGTTTGTTTGATAAAGTGGCTTTTAATGCCGTGTTCTTTAAGGTGTTCAAAAATAATTGAAGTAATTTTGTTGTTTAAACGGCCTTTACCATCGATGTGGTCTTTTTTAGCACCGTTTCCTGCTGTAACTTCGTCTTTGTATTCTACGCGTAAAACTCCATCTTCTTCTGTTGAATAAATACGTTTGGCTTTTCCTTCATATAATAATGACATTATTGTGCTCCTCCCTTAAAGGTTGCCAACATGTCTTGTTCAGTTTTATCAATGTCATCAGTTAAAACTGTCATGTGGCCCATTTTTCTTGATGGTTTTCTTGATGCTTTGCCATAAATATGAACATGCCATTCCGGATGATCTCCGAAGTCGTCTTCTAATAAATCTAAATCTTTACCAAGCAAATTCATCATTACAGCTGGTTTTAAAATTTCAATGCGTTCTGGCAGTTTCTGTCCAGTTACCGCTAAGATATGTGTATCAAATTGAGAGAAGTCACATGCCTCGATTGAGTAATGGCCAGAGTTGTGCGGTCTTGGTGCAATTTCGTTTACATATAAGTTGTTGTCCTTATCAATAAAGAACTCTACTGTAAATGTACCCACAAAATGCACTTTTTCTTTGATTTTATCTACTTCAGCACGTGCTTCTGCTTCTTTGTCAGAACGTGCCGGTACGATAGTCTTGAATAAAACTTGATTGCGGTGTTCGTTTTCTTGTAATGGGAAATAAACGATTTGGCCGCCATTTCCGATTGTTACGGTTAATGAAACTTCTTTATATAAGTCTAAGAATTTTTCAGCTACACATTCTTGTACTTCGATTAACGCTTTAGCTTCGTCCAAGTCTTCTGCTGAGCGGACTAAGATTTGGCCTTTGCCGTCGTATCCGCCGAAGCGTGTTTTAACCATGAACGGATAGCCTAATTTTTCTACTGTTGCGTCAAGATCTTCTGCATTTGTTAATTGTGCATAAGGAACGATTTTTGTTCCGGCTGATTCTAATGTCTGCTTTTCAGTCAAACGGTCTTGCAATAAATGAATTGCTTGATAACCTTGAGGCACATTAAATTCTTTCGTGAGTGTTTCTAATTGATCTGCAGCAATATTTTCAAACTCATATGTTACAACATCAGAAGCTTCACCTAGTTGTCTTAATGCATCTAAGTCATCATAAGCTGCATTAATAAATTCGTGTGCTACATATTGGCACGGTGCTTCTTTGTCAGGATCGAGAACAATGACTCTGAAGCCCATCTTTTGAGCTGATTGTGCCATCATTTTTCCAAGTTGCCCGCCGCCGATGATTCCGACAGTTGATCCAAACTTTAATTTACTGAAGTTCACTTTGCATCTCTCCTACTTTATCGACTAGTGATTGTTGGTAAGCTTCTAATTTCTCTTTTACTTCATCGCTTTGAATACTTAAGATTCTAGCTGCAAGAATTCCAGCGTTTTTCGCACCTGCTTTTCCGATTGCTGTTGTCGCAACTGGAATGCCGCCAGGCATTTGGACGATTGAAAGTAATGAATCTAAACCTTTTAGACTCTTAGATTCAATTGGTACTCCGATAACAGGCAATGTTGTCATAGAAGCAACCATACCTGGTAAATGTGCTGCGCCGCCTGCTCCTGCAATGATGACATCATAACCGTTTAATCTTGCTTCAGTCGCAAAATCAAACATAAGTTTCGGTGTACGATGTGCAGAAACAACCTTCTTATCATACGGAATTCCGAATTGATCTAACATCTGGCAACTTTCTGACATCATGTCCCAGTCAGAGGAGCTGCCCATAATAACTGCCACTTTCAAATTGAACACCCTTTCAATTATTTGAAATTTTAATCTAGTAAGTTGTATATTACAGATATAGCATAACAAATCAGGTCATGCTTTTTCAATCAAAAATCGAACTTTCTGATGAATATTCAATCAAAATTCCGGTTTTTATCGGAAAATGGTTGATTTACACTTCTTAATGTCAAGGAAAGTTCGAAAAATATTAGGAGGAATTTACACATGGTTGCAAAAATTTTAGATGGCAAGCAAATTGCTAAAGATTATCGTCAAGGATTGCAAGATCAAGTTGAAGCGTTAAAAAAAGAGGGCTATACGCCAAAACTTTCCGTTATTCTTGTAGGTAACGACGGCGCAAGCATGAGCTATGTAAGATCAAAAAAGAAAGCTGCTGAAAAAATCGGCATGATTTCTGAAATTGTTCATTTAGATGAATCAACTTCAGAAGAAGATGTATTAAGCGAATTAGAACGCTTGAACAATGATGATTCAGTCAGCGGTATTCTTGTACAAGTTCCGCTTCCAAAACAAGTAAGCGAACAAAAAGTATTAGAAGCAATCAACCCTGAAAAAGACGTTGACGGCTTCCACCCGGCAAACATCGGTAAATTATATATTGATGAACAAACATTTGTACCTTGTACACCGCTTGGTGTTATGGAATTATTGAAAAATGCGGATATTGATTTAGAAGGTAAAGAAGCAGTTGTTATCGGACGTTCACACATCGTGGGCCAACCTGTTTCTAAATTGTTGCTTCAAGAAAACGCAACAGTTACTATCTTGCACTCACGTTCTAAAGACATGAGCAGACATCTTAAAAATGCGGATGTAATTGTAAGTGCTGTTGGACGTCCTGGTTTAGTTACGAAAGATGACGTTAAAGAAGGCGCTGTAGTCATCGACGTAGGTAATACTCCAGATGAAAACGGCAAATTAAAAGGTGACGTTGAATACGACGAAGTGAAAGAAGTTGCAGGCGCAATCACTCCAGTTCCTGGCGGTGTAGGCCCAATGACAATCACTATGGTATTAAACAACACTTTATTAGCAGAAAAAATGCGCAGAGGCTTAAACAAATAAGACACTGCGTTATATAACAGATACATTGAGGGGTATCTAAAATAAAACGGACGGTTTGCTTTTAATTAAGCAAGCCGCCCGTTTTTTTATATGCTATCTCTTGATAGAAAATACGTGTTTTCTTTTATTCTCAATCAAGAATGTTCGTCTTTTGTACTTACCAAATAATATTGTCTACTGTTTCATCATCTAATGATTTCACAACTTCTGTTACTAGTTTTACAGCATTAAGATAATCTTGTTTATGCATTACAGAAACATTAGAGTGCATGTAGCGTAACGGAACACCGATAACAATAGATGGAATTCCTTCATTCGCTAAATGGATACTGCCGGCATCTGTACCGCCGCCTGGCGTTGTATCCCATTGCACTTCAATTCCTTTTTCTTCTGCAACTTTTTTAACGTGTTTTCTGAAACCAGAATGTCCAATAACAGAAGCATCCATCATCACAACTAAAGGTCCTTTGCCTAATTCTGCTTCATGCATGCCTCCGCCCATTCCCGGCGTATCATAAGCAATGCCGACATCTACTGCAATCGCTAAATCCGGCTTGATTTTGTTCGCTGCGACTTTCGCACCGCGCAACCCTACTTCTTCTTGTACTGTGGCACCTGACACTAAATCAATATTGATTGACGTATCCTTTAAATGATTTAATGTTTCAACAGCCAGTGCGCAACCAAAACGGTTGTCAAATGCTTTAGCAGTTAAATAATCATCGTTGCCTAATACTTCAAACTCAGAATATGGTGTTACCATGTCACCGATATCTACCCCTAATTTTTGCGCTTCCTCTTTTGATTTCACGCCAATATCGATAAACATTTCTTTCATATCAATCGGTGCTTTTCTTTGTTCAGGTGTCAGCACATGCGGCGGTTTAGATCCGATAATCCCTCTGATTTCTTTATCATCGTCAGTTGTTACTGTAACTTTTTGAGATAACATGACTTGGTTCCACCAACCGCCAACCGGAATGAATTTCAAGAAGCCGTTGTCATCGATTTGAGTCACCATAAATCCTACTTCATCTAAATGTCCCGCAACCATAACTGTTTTAGATCCTTTTGCTGCTTTCTTCTTACCGAAGATACCGCCTAAATTATCCTCAACTAGTTCATCTGATACAGGTTCTAAATAATCTTTCATTACTTTTTTAACCTTGTACTCATGACCTGCTGTACCATTCACATCTGTTAAAGTTTTTAATAATTTGTTTGTTTTATCCATATGTAAAATCCCCCTTCTTTTCTACATATCATATCAATCTTTATTCACGATGAACACTTTTTGACATGATTTGAAGTACGAAAAAAGGAGCTGCTTACTCCGACAACATTCGGAATAAGCAGCTCCCATAATTTCAGTAATTTGTTTTAAGTTGCGATTATACTTCTACACTTAAACGCGGAATGAATGTTTCGAAATGAATTTGAGATTTATCTACACCTAATTCATAAAGTTCGTTCACAATTGATTTTAAGAATGGAATACCGCCGCATACATAAACTTCTGTATCTTTTGAGATATATTGTTTTAAATGTTCTTTTGTAATATAACCGTCTGCTTCGCGATCATGAACTTCATAAGAAGCATGATCATTTTCTTCAGCGTCATTAGATAAGCGTTGTGCAAACGGCACATCGTTAATATCTTTGACATTGTGAATGAATTGAATGCTAGGCGCATCAACTTCAATGGCTTTTTCAAACATTGAAACTAATGGTGTAACACCAATACCTGAAGCGAGTAATAATTGATCTTTATCAGTGTTGTGCAATCTGAATGCTCCGACTGGCGCTGATAAATTAATGTCATCTCCGACTTTGAATTCATCATGAAGGATAGTTGAAACTTCACCTTCATTGTCTTCTGATACATCGCGTTTAACCGCAAATGTTAATGTATCTTCATCTCCGCCTACAATTGAATAGTGGCGTTTTGCTCTATATGGAAGTTTTTCGCTTGATACATCTACAGTAATATATTGTCCAGCTTCAAAATTGCTTAAATCATATTTATCAGATGAAACTGTGAATGCTTTAATATCAGAAGCTACATTTTCAATATTTGTAATTGAGAAAGGTTGGAAGCCGTCCCATAACATTTCAGCATACATTTCTTTTTCAACTTGAATGAAAACATCAGCAATTTCCCAATATGCATTGATCCAAGCTTGGATAATCGGATCTTCTTCTTTTAAATCCAACACGTGCATAATTGCGGCGATTAAGTTTTCACCTACAATTTTGTAACCTGATTCCGGTACTTGAAGCGCACAGTGTTTGTAAGCAATTTCTTTAACTACAGGCATGATTGCGCCTAATTTTTCAATATTCGCTGCTGCAGCTAATACTGTTTGAGCTAAGGCTGTGGATTGCAAACCTTTTTTCTGGTTGGTTTGGTTGAACATATTACGAAGTTCTGGATGTTCATTAAACATTCTGTTATAGAAGAATGATGTGATTTCCACACCTCTTTCTTGAAGAACTGGTACTGTTTGTTTGATAATATCTTTATCTTTTTCAGATAACATAAAACTTCACTCCCTCTTCGACTCATTTCTATCATAATATGTTTATGTCGAAATTAAAACTTTTAATAATCAAGTTCACATAACAGACAATATTATTGAGGTATCGTTCAAAATCTTTCCATATATTTTATAGACATTGTGACAATTATGAAACAAACTGAACGAATGTTCGTTCTGATACAGGCTCTGTTAAGAAGCAGATTCGGATTTTCTATATCCCCTTATTTATTTTTTCTTCTCTTACACAGTAAATATTTGACAAATCGCAAAATTTAACAGTTTTTTAATCTGATTTTCATAATAAACCTCTAAAATAAGACTTGTTAGCAAGATTCGGTCCATAGTAGGATGAAAATACGAATGAAAATCGATATATTAAAAATAACTTAAATGCACATCACCTCACGATAAGGGATGTACGACTATTATCCATTTAATGATTAGCCATTGAATACGGAGGTTTAAACAATGAACAAACTATTACAGTCACTATCTGCTCTTGGTGTTTCAGCTACATTAGTTACACCAAACTTAAATGCTGAAGCTACGGATAATACTGTTCCAAAGCTTAAAGGCGTTGAAGATGCAATTATTCAAAAAGGCGAAAATTATAATTTGCTTAACGGCGTTTCTGCATATGATAAAGAAGATGGTGACCTTACTGATCAAATCAAAGTCAGCGGTCACGTTGATACAAATACTGTAGGAAAATATAAAGTTCAGTATCAAGTCATCGATTCTGATGGCGCAAAAGATATTTCAGAGCGTTACATAGAAGTCAAATAATAACTGTTCTGATTAAATTCTTGAATTATATTTTTATATTTTGACGCTATCTCCTTCAGGCCCTTAATTGATAAGGGTTCTCAATTGTAGCGTCCTTTTTTGTGTTTTCCACGATTTATGTCAGTATTCACAAAATGGACACATAAATTTAACAAATCTGTGAAAGCCCGTCAGTCCTAGTGTCTGTAAGGCTTTCTTTATTTTTTATTAAAAAAAATCCTTATACCCACTTGTAAATATTGCGTAATAAACTAAAATTATTGTTAAGCCCTACAATTGTAGTATTAGGAGGTCAATAAAGTGTCAAAAATCAAGTCTTTGCTTCTATTGTTCGGCTCACTGATTTTACTCAGTGGTTGTGAACATATGGAAGTACTTAACCCAAAAGGGCCAATGGCAAGCAGTTTAAAATGGCTGATCATTTATTCAATCATCTTTATGCTTGTTATTGTCGTGGTTGTATTTGTTCTATTCGCAGTATTTGCTTATAAATACCGTTATTCAAATACAACACAATCAGGTAAAGTACATCACAGTACTTTATTAGAAACTATTTGGTTCATCGTACCATTCATCATTTTACTTGCTTTGGCAATTCCAACAGTAAAAACACTGTATGAGTATGATGCTCCGCCTGCAAAAGACAAAGACCCTGTCGTTGTTTATGCAACAAGTGCAGGATTCAAATGGTTCTTTGCTTATCCAGAGCAAAAAATCGAAACAGTGAATCATTTAACGATTCCTAAGAACCGTCCAATCGTGTTCAAATTACAAGCTATGGACACAATGACAAGTTTCTGGATTCCGCAACTCGGCGGTCAAAAATATGCAATGACTGCTATGACAATGGAATGGACATTAGAAGCTGACCAAGAAGGTACGTTCCGTGGACGTAACTCAAACTTCAACGGTGAAGGTTTCGCTCGTCAAACATTCCCAGTAAAAGCAGTTAGCAACTCAGAGTTCAACAAATGGGTAGAAAAAGCTAAAAAAGCACCTAAGATTTCACAAGATGCTTTTGATAAACAATTACTGCCTACAACTAAAAACGAAGAGTTGACATTCAGCGGTACGCACATGGCGTTTGTGGACCCAGCTGCAGACCCTGAATACATCTTCTATGCATATAAACGTTTCCACTACACACCTAAGGATCCGAACTTCTACGATGTAACTGAAGGCGTACTTGACAAACCGGATGCTAAATATCCAGCTCGTAAGTCTCAAGTTACTAATGCTATGTACAAACGTCATGGTATGGAAGCTATGATTCTTAAGAACGACCAACCATATGATAATGAGTTCAAGAAAGGCGAATCTCATAATATGGACGAAATGGAAAAAGCTCACAAAGGTTCAAAAGACGAAAAAGCTGAAGAGCTTCAAAAGAAAAACAATGGAGGTGAACATTAATGAATTTCCCATGGCATGAATTACTCGTACATGGTAACTGGATGATTACAATGGCCCAAATCGGTGCTCCATTCTTAGTTATCGGTGTAATCGCAGTAATCACTTACTTTAAGTTATGGAAATATCTTTACAGAGAATGGTTCACAACAATTGACCATAAGAAAATCGGATTAATGTATCTGATTTGTGCTGTATTAATGTTCGTCCGCGGTGGTATTGATGCGATCTTGATTCGTACGCAATTAACGATTCCAAACAACCCATTCTTGGAATCAAACCACTATAACGAAATCTTTACTACACACGGTGTTATCATGATTATCTTCATGGCAATGCCATTCATTTTCGGTTTATGGAACGTTGTTGTACCATTACAAATCGGTGCACGCGACGTTGCATTCCCAGTTATGAATAACATCAGTTTCTGGTTATTCTTCGGTGGTATGTTGTTATTCAACATGTCATTCATTATCGGTGGTTCACCTGCTGCAGGTTGGACTAACTACGCACCGCTTGCCGGTGAATTCAGTCCTGGCCCTGGTGTCAACTACTACTTGCTAGCGATTCAGCTTTCAGGTATCGGTACACTTATGACAGGTATTAACTTCTTCGTAACAATCTTACGAATGAAAACACCAACTATGAAATTCATGGATATGCCAATGTTCACAGTAACAACTTTCGTTACTGCATTAATCGTTATCTTGGTATTCCCTATTTTCACAGTTACATTAGCACTTATGACAATTGACCGTATCTTCGGTTCTCAATTCTTTACAGTTGCTAATGGTGGTATGCCAATGCTTTGGGCGAACTTCTTCTGGGTTTGGGGGCACCCTGAAGTATACATCGTTGTCCTTCCAGCATTCGGTATTTTCTCAGACGTTATCTCTACGTTCTCACGTAAACACTTATTCGGTCATAAAAGTATGATCTGGGCAACAGCTGCTATCTCATTCTTGAGTTTCTTAGTTTGGGTTCACCATTTCTTCACTATGGGTAATGGTCCTTTAATCAACTCATTCTTCTCAATCTCAACAATGTTAATCGCTGTGCCTACCGGTGTTAAAATATTCAACTGGTTAGCTACGCTATACCAAGGTCGAATTTCATTCGAATCGCCAATGCTATTCTCATTAGCGTTCATCCCAACATTCACAATTGGTGGGGTAACAGGGGTAATGTTAGCAATGGCTTCAACAGACTATCAGTACCATAATACGTACTTCTTAGTAGCCCACTTCCACTACACATTAGTTTGTGGTGTTGTGTTTGCTTGTTTAGCAGCACTTATCTTCTGGTATCCTAAGATGATGGGTTACAAATTGAATGAACGCTTGAACAAACCATTCTTCTGGTTATTCGTAATCGGATTCAACGTTTGTTTCATGCCGCAATTCATTCTTGGTTTAGATGGTATGCCACGTCGTTTATACACTTACATGCCATCAGACGGTTGGTTCATGTTAAACGTAATTTCTACAATCGGTGCTTTATTGATGTCAATCGGCTTCTTATTCTTAGTAGTCAACATCGTATACAGTCACCTTAAAGAACCACGTATCGCTTCTGGCGACTCATGGGGTATCGGACGTTCACTTGAGTGGAGTACAGCTTCATCAATTCCACCAGTGTACAACTTCGCTATCACTCCAGACTGGGATGATTTAGATACATTCGTAGACATGAAGAAACAAGGCCGTCACTATTTAGATAACCATAATTATAAAGACATCCACATGCCTAACAACACACCTGTCGGATTCTTTATGGCTATCTTCTTAACTGTAGGTTCATTCTTCTTAACATTTGAAACTATCGTACCTGCAATTATTTGCTTAATCGGTACTTTAGGCACTATGGTTTACAGAAGTTTCCAAGTCGACCATGGTTACTATATCCCAGCTTCTGAAGTAGCTGCTACTGAAGCAAAACTTCGTGAAGCTCGTGAAAAAGAACGGGAGGCTGAGAGTCATGCATGATACAAAAACAATTGATGCACAATCGCATGAAGGTGAAGTAAATAAGTTTGGCTTTTGGATCTTCCTAACAGCTGAATTCTCTTTATTCGGTACTCTATTTGCTACATTGCTTATCATGCAGCATGGTGGCGATTACGCAAATATGCTTACAACTGATTTATTCGAATTACCGCTTATCTTATTAATGACATTCGCGTTATTAATCAGTTCATATACTTGTGGTATTTCAATTTATTATATGAGACAAGAAAAGCAAAAATTAATGATGATCTGGATGATTATCACAGTATTGCTTGGTGTGTTATTCGTAGCTTTAGAAATATACGAGTTCGCACATTATGCTCATGAAGGTGTTACACCTCAAATCGGTTCTTACTGGTCTAGTTTCTTCATCCTGTTAGGAACACACGGTGCCCACGTTTCATTAGGTATCGGTTGGGTAATCTGTTTATTAATCCAAGTTGCAAGACGCGGACTTAATACAGACAATGCTCCTAAATTATTTATAGTAAGTTTATACTGGCACTTCTTAGATGTTGTTTGGGTCTTCATCTTCACTGCAGTATACATGATAGGGATGGTGTATAGCGGATGAGTACAATAGCAAAACACACAGTCGGCTTTATTGCCTCAATTGTCTTGACACTATTAGCAGTTTTCGTGACTCTTTACACATCATTGACACTTAATGCTAAGATTACAATTATCTTTGGATTCGCGTTTATCCAAGCAGCACTTCAATTGTTAATGTTCATGCACTTAACTGAAGGTCGCGATGGACGCACACAAGTATTCAAAGTTATCTTCGCCATTATCATTACCCTAGTAACTATTATCGGTTCTTATTGGGTTATGGTCGGCGGACACAGTGCTCATATGTAATAACATTGCATATATGATGCACAAAACTGGCAGGGTTCTCCCCTGCCAGTTTTTTTATACATAAATTTAGACTAATAAGCTGAAGGATTATAGAATATGAGAGTAGCCTATTAAATAAATCGAAGGAGGATATAGAAATGACTATTCCAATTATTTTAGATACAGATCCAGGCATTGATGATGCGGCCGCTATCAGTATCGCACTCAATCACCCTGAAATAGATGTTAAAATGATTTCTACAGTACATGGCAATGTCAATATAGATAAAACAACACGCAATGCATTGCAGCTTAAAGGATTCTTCAATAGTGAAGTCCCTGTACACAGAGGCGCAGCAGCACCTTTGATTAACAACCCTATTGATGCCTCTCATGTCCATGGCGAAACAGGTATGGGCGGTTATGAACTGCCTGAACCAGATCCATCCTTACTGTCATCTAATTCAGCCATTCAAGCAATGAAAGAGACACTTTTGAATGCTGATACACCGATTACTATCGTACCAATCGGTCCGCTGACAAATATTGCTTTATTATTTAAAACGTATCCAGAAGTTAAAACAAACGTGAAAGAGATTGTATTGATGGGCGGCAGTGCTGGTCGAGGCAACGTCACACCTGCTGCTGAATTCAACATATACTGTGATCCTGAAGCAGCAGACATCGTCTTTAAAGCTGGCCTCCCTATCACGATGGTAGGCTTAGATGTTGCAAGAGGTGCAAGCCTTTCAAGTTCAGCAATCGAGGAATTGAAGTCCATCAATGAAACAACTGATATGCTGTATCATATGTTCAATCATTATCATGGAGATGAGTTCGACAGCGGCTTAGCTGTTTACGATGCCTACACGATGTTATACCTCTTGCATTCAGATGACTTTAAGACAGCAGACGCGCATGTAGATATCGAGCTGAATGGTAAACACACCAGAGGTGCTACGGTGGTAGATTATAATGCGGATGAAAAGCCTGTGACTGTCGTATTGGCAGTAGACAAAAGCAAATTCAAACACTTATTCTATGATGCATTAGCACACGCAAAATAGTCTCTGCATATTTAAACATTGCTTGTATGCTATAATAATTACAAAATTGAAATTAATAGCCAGGTTGTGATTTATATTGAATTTAAAAGAAGCACGACATCAAAAAATATTAAAAAGCCTGAAAGAAAACGGCAGTGTCAGTGTGAGCGAATTATCTGACGCTATGAATGTTGCACCTATGACGATCAGACGTGATTTAAAAGAATTAGAAAACAAAGCACTCCTCGTGCGTGTACATGGCGGTGCAGTCCTTATGCACACCTTCTATAATGAATTGGCCAATGATGAGAAGAAAGCACTTCATAGTGATAAAAAGCGTATGATTGCTGAAAAAGCCAGTCGCTTAATTCAAAACGAAGATACTATTTTTATCGGATCTGGAACGACTAACGAAGCAATCTTCCCTTTTATTAAGCATATGCACCTTCGTATTATTACAAATTCACTATACATCTTTGAGCAATACGAAGCACTTGAACATATGGATATCGTATTAATCGGCGGCCGTTACCGTAAGAAGACCGGTTCCTTTATCGGTCAGCTTGCTAACACGATGTTAGAACAGCTGCATATAGATAAAGCATTTATCGGTGTGAACGGCATCAGCGATAATGATGCGACCACAGCAAATGAAGAAGAAGGCAAAGCAAATGAAATTGTATTGAATCGTTCCACTAAGAAATATCTGGTTTCGGATAGTTCGAAATTCAACACACGTGCTTTCAGTGTCTTCTATAAACTAGATGCGATTGATGCGATTATTACAGATGACGCAATGACACAACCGCTGACACAAAAATACAGCACAATTACAGAAATTCTATAACCCTAAACGAACACAAACGCACATGAAAATGTGCGTTTTTTATTTTGTCTAATTCATGAAAATTTGCATATCAATGACTTGAATATCCCCTATTATCAACATCTTTACTCATTTTTAACAATCTATCAAATTGACAGATTATCCTCTAAAGTGTATATTTTAAATAAGCACAAAATCAAACATTTTCGAACAGGAGGATTTATTATGTCTATTGTTATTCATAGTGATTCACAGTCAAAAGAATTAAAAGATTTCATTCTAAAATCTTTAGCAGATGCTGAGTACGAAATCGAGGACTTATCTGTAAACAGCAAAGCAACTAACATTGCTGAAATTACATTTGAGGTTACTAAATATGTTCAAGAACACGAAGGTACTAAAGCAATTATCATTGATAATTACGGTATTGCACCTTTCAACTTTGCGAACAAACAAAAAAATATCATCGCAGCAACTGTATCTGATGAGCAATCAGCTAAAATGACTCACAGACACAACAATACAAACGTTATCGTATTAGGAAGCGAAGTAGTTGGTAAATTGAATGCATTAAACTGTGTTAAAGCATTCTTAAAAGCAGGATATGACGCTGGACGTCATCAAATCAGAGTAGATATGTTAAATTCTTTATGTTAATAGGAGGATATTAAATTATGAAAATCGCTATTGGTTGTGACCATATTGTTACAAATATTAAAGCAGAAGTTGCTACTTATTTAAAAAATAACGGACATGAAGTTATCGATGTAGGAACATATGACTATGTACGTACACACTACCCTATCTTTGGTACACGTATCGGTCATTTAGTAGCTACAGGCGAAGTAGACTTTGGTGTTGCATTATGCGGTACTGGTGTAGGTATCAGTGCAAGTGCTACTAAAGTTCCTGGTACACGTGTTGCTTTAGTTCGTGATGCAACAAGCGCGCGTTTAGCAAGATCTGAATACAACTGTAATGTTATCGCTGCCGGCGGTATGGTTACTGGTGTAGACTTAATTAAAAATATCGTTGATACATTCGCTGAAACAGAATATGAACCAACTCCAGAAAAAGATGCCATCATCAAAGCTATGGATGAAACATTAAAACCTGAAGATGTTCATTATTCACCAGATATGTTTGATGATTTCCTTACAAAATGGAATAACGGAGAATACCACGACTAATGGCTTTCAAATTATTAACCGTTACATTAAATCCTGCAATTGATATCAACTATCCTTTAGACAACTTTGAAATCAATTCAGTTCAACGTGCTTCAGAAGATTTTAAATCAGCTGGCGGTAAAGGTATCAACGTCGCACGTGTGGCAAGTGAACTAGGTATTGATGTTACATGTACAGGAATTATCGGCGGTAAATTCGGCGAGTGGTTAACAAACAATTTGGATGAAACACATATCAAACATGATTTCACTGTTTCTCCTGCTTCAACTCGTCTATGTATTGCCGTAACAAGCGAAAATACTCAAACTGAAATCTTAGAAAGCGGCGCATTGCAGCCTGAAGAAATTCAAGTACGCTTTTTAGAACATTTCAATACGATTATCTCTGACTTTGATTTAGTAACGATTTCAGGCAGTCTGCCAAAAGGATTCCCTGAAGACTACTACGTTAAATTATTAGAAGTCGCTAAAGAACAAAACATTCCAGTTTGCTTAGATACTTCTGGCAAAGTATTAAACTATACTGTTAATCATTCAAAACATTGCCCTCCTCTTTTGATCAAACCGAACGACGAAGAGATTAAAGCCATTACGAATTCAGACAGTATCGACTTAGCGAATCAATTATTAGACGACAGCTTAACACATATTCCATATATCTTATTATCCTTAGGTAAAAATGGTGCGTTGTTACGCTACGAACAACAAGTCTTTAATATTGATATTCCTAAAGTTGTTGCAGTGAACCCAGTAGGTTCAGGCGACAGCAGTTTAGCAGGCTTCTGCTACGGTATTTCTAAAGATGCTTCAATCAAAGAATCTTCTGCTTATTCTATGGCAGCAGGTATCTCTAATGCATTAGAAGCAAGAACTGGACACATTGATTTAAATAATTTCGAAAAATTCAGTAATCAAATAACAATTGAAAAGGTGGATCTTACATCATGACAAAATCAATTAAACCTTTATTAAATGACAAAAACTATATTGCTGCATTAGCAATCGACCAACGCGGTGCTTTAAAACGCTTATTAGGCGAAGGTGCTAAAACTGAAGACTTAGAACAATTTAAAGTTCACGTTTCTGAAGAATTAACTCCATATGCTTCAAGTATCTTATTAGACCCTGAATACGGTCTTCCAGCAACTAAAGTTCGTGCTAAAAACGCTGGTTTATTATTAGCTTATGAAAAAACTGGTTACGATGCTTCAGAACCAGGTCGTATTCCTGATTTATTAAACGTATGGTCTGTTAAACGCTTAAAAGAAGCTGGTGCAGATGCAGTTAAATTATTAGTATACGTTGACATCGACGAAGACAAAGCAATCAATGATCAAAAAGAAGCTTTCGTTGAACGTGTAGGCAGCGAATGTGTTGCTGAAGGTTTACCATTATTCTTAGAAATCGTTTCTTACGATGCTAACAACGCTGACAGCGGTTCAGAAGAATTTGCTAAAGTTAAAGCACACAAAGTAAACGAAGCAATGAAAAAATACTCTGAACCTCGTTTCAATGTAGACGTATTAAAAGTAGAAGTACCTGTAAACATGAACTATGTTGAAGGATTCGGTGAAAAAGCATTATTCACTAAAGAAGAAGCTGCTCAAGCATTCAAAGAACAAGCTGCTTCAACTAACTTACCTTACATCTACTTAAGTGCTGGTGTATCAGCTGAGTTATTCCAAAAAACTTTATACTTCGCTAAAGAATCTGGTTCTACATTTAACGGTGTATTATGCGGCCGTGCTACTTGGAGAGGTGCTACAGATCACTTTGCTGAAGGTGATGCAGCTGTTCAAGAATGGTTCCGTACTGAAGGTAAAAACAACATCGAAAGCTTAAACAAAGTTTTAGATGAAACTGCTAACCCTATTAAATAATTAAGTAAAATATCATTTTACTAGCCTAGCAATCATTTGGTTGTTAGGCTTTTTTTATTACATTCTATATAGACAGTTATCTATATAGATGATAATCTATTTTATGGAATGAGGTGATTAAGAATGAATTACGAAAATATCTCCACACTATTAAAAGCAATAGCCAGCCCTATTCGCTTAGAAATACTCAATTTGCTTTCTTGCGGTGAGCTTTGTGCGTGTGATTTATTGGCACACTTTCATATCACACAGCCTACCCTCAGTCATCATATGAAAGCGCTCAGCGCAAATAATCTAATACATAACCGTAAAGAAGGCAACCGGCATTATTACCGTTTAAATACAGCTGCGTATCAAGATTTATTAGCACAATTAAATCTCATAGGTACATCACAAACATCATGTGCTTGTCATACGTTAAATAAAGGAGATTGTTAACTTTGGTTATTACAGCAATTGTTATATTTATTTTGACTTTAATTTTTATAATTTGGCAGCCGAAAGGCTTGGATATAGGCATTACTGCTGTTATCGGTGCCCTGCTCGCATTGATTACAGGCGTCGTTTCTTTCAGTGATGTTGGTGAAGTGACATCCATTGTATGGAATGCGACATTGACCTTTGTTGCGCTGATTATCATTTCATTAATTCTAGATGAAATCGGCTTTTTCGAATGGGCCGCATTACATATGGTACGTGCATCTAACGGCAATGGTGTAAAGATGTTTGTTTACATCATGTTATTAGGTGCTGTGGTTGCTGCGCTGTTCGCAAATGATGGTGCTGCGTTGATTTTAACACCGATTGTCCTTGCGATGGTCAGACACTTGAAATTTAATGAACGCGTGATCTTTCCATTCATCATTGCAAGTGGTTTTATTGCAGATACAACTTCTCTGCCTTTAATCGTCAGCAACTTAGTCAACATCGTCTCAGCTGATTATTTCAATATTAGTTTCTTAGAATACTTTGCGCATATGATAATCCCTAACCTTTTCTCATTATTCGCAAGTATCATCGTGTTATACATTTATTTTAAAAAAGCGATACCCAAGCATTTTGATGCTGCACAGCTGAAAACACCTGATTCTGCGATTAAAGATCATCGCTTATTCCGTATCAGCTGGATTGTCTTGGGTGTCTTGCTTGCAGGCTATGTCATTGGAGAATTACTCCATATTCCTGTTTCATTTATCGCAGGCTTAATCGCAATTATCTTCTTATTGCTGGCCAAACAATCTAGTGCTGTACACACACGCAGCGTGATTAAAGGCGCACCATGGAACATTGTAATCTTTTCTATCGGTATGTACCTTGTAGTATTCGGATTGAAGAATGCAGGGATTACATCTTTATTAGCGGATATGATTAACCAATTTTCACAACACGGCCTATTCTCAAGTATTTTAGGTATGGGCTTCTTATCTGCTATCCTTTCAGCAATTATGAACAATATGCCTACTGTGATGATTGATGCGATTGCGATTAATCAAGCACATGCGGCAGGCATCATTAAAGAAGGATTGATTTATGCGAATGTGATAGGTTCTGACTTAGGTCCTAAGATCACCCCTATCGGCTCGCTGGCTACATTATTGTGGTTACATGTGTTATCTCAAAAAGGAATGAAAATATCATGGGGTACCTACTTTAAAACGGGTATTGTAATAACCATTCCAGTGTTATTTATCACGTTAGTCGGATTATATTTATCTTTATTACTTATTTAGAAAAGAGGACAAAATGATGGAAAAACCAATTATTTATTTTGTATGTACAGGCAATGCTTGTCGAAGCCAAATGGCAGAAGGTTTTGGAAAGAAATTTTTAGGTGACGCTTGGGAAGTTGTTTCAGGCGGTATTGAAGCACATGGTGTCAATCCGCTTGCGGTTAAAGCTATGGATGAAATCGGCATTGATATCAGCAAGCAAACCTCTGATAAAATCGATACTGATTTATATGCTAAAGCAAAGTTGGTCGTAACTTTATGCGATCATGCGGATGCGAATTGCCCTGTTGTACCCCAAAACGTTACTAAAGTCCATTGGGGCTTTGAAGACCCAGCAGGTAAAGACTGGTCTGTCTTTCAGGATGTGAGAGACCAAATCGGCGAAAGAATTTTACAGTTTAAAGATACCGGCCAATAATGTGCGATAATAAATAAAACACCTCGGAGAAAATCCCGAGGTGTTTCTTACTTTCCATTACTTACCATAAATATCTTCAGATAATTGTTTATACCATTTCGCACTGTCTTTAACATAACGTTTTTGCGTTTCGAAATCGATATAGAATAAACCATAACGTTTATTGTATCCGTTTGACCAGCTGAACATATCTTGTAATGACCAGATGAAGTAACCTTTTACGTTAATGCCGTCCGCATAAGCACGTTCGATTGCTTCGATATGTTGTCTTACATAATCAATACGTTCGTCATCATGTACTTCGCCATTGTCTTCAAGTACATCTTTATAGCCTAAGCCGTTTTCTGTAACGTAGATTTTTTTGTAGTTCGGATAGTCGTTTTTAACACGTTCCATCATGTCGTACAAGCCTTCAGGATAAATGTACCAATCCCAGTCATTTGTAGGAATCGCTTCGTTTTTAACTACTTCGCCGATACCTTTAACACGGAAGACTGAAGTACCTTTATCACCTGTACCATTATGATGAATATAGCTTTCTTCGTTATGGTATTTGATCCAGTTGCTTTGATAGTAGTTAATACCTAAGAAATCAAGTTGCGGTGCTGCTTTTTTGATATCTTCTAATTCTTCTTTGCGAATGTCTAATTTATCAAATTCTTCTCCTAAGATTTCTTTCACTACAGTTAATTTAGCTGGTGTGTAGTATCCTAAGAAAGTACCATCTAACATGAAACCATTCATAAAGATATCATGTTTGTAAGCAGCGATTTGATTTAATGGTTGATCATCGATGCTGTAAAATTGAGTTAATGCATGTACTAAACCGATTTCACCTTCATAGCCTTTTGATTTGAATAAGTTCACGATACGGCTATGTGCAGCGATTTGGTTGTGTTGTGCTTGTAAACATTTTAAAGTGTTGTATTGTTCACCAGGAGGGAAAGCACCTGTAATATATTGGCCTTGAACATACGCGATTGGTTCATTGATAGTAATCCAATATTTTACGACGTCGTTGTATTCATCGAATACAAGCTCTGCATAGCGTTCGAATGCATTAATTTGATCTTTGTTTAACCAGTCACCTTTTTCAAATAGTGTTTCTGGAGTATCAAAGTGATGAAGTGTTACAAATGGTTCGATGTCATATTTACGGCAAGTTTCAAACACTTTGCGATAATAGTCTAAACCTTTTTGATTTACTTCACCTGTGCCATCAGGGATGATACGTGACCATGCAATTGAAATACGAATGGCTTTAATACCGTATTCTGATGCTAATTTGATATCTTCTTCATAACGATTGTAAAAGTCGCTGGCTGGGTCTGGTGAAAAACGACCTTGTTTTTCTAAAAATCCATCCCATAATACACGGCCTTTACCGTCCACAGTACTTGAACCTTCAACTTGATATGCTGCAGTTGCGGCACCTAATACAAAGTCTTTAGGTAATTTACTCATTAAACTGTCTCCTTTTTAGTTAATTAATATCTTCAATATTACTAATTACATCACACACAAATGGAGCCCCTTGCCGCTTATGAAAATTCAAAGATGTCGTGTGTGATGCAACAAGGGGCTGAGATGTGTGGATTAACTAAGTTGCTTAGTTTTTGCTTTCTTCATTGTTTTCATTGATTTTTTCGAAAATCAATTTCATTGCGCCTTCTCCGTCTCGAGTTAAGCCAATGTATTGTTTACCTGTTGTCGGTACTAATACTGCACCGTATTGATCAGTATATTTTCTCATTTCATCTTTCATCGCATCCATTTGAGGAGCTAAGATGACAATATCCATATCTTTAATTAAGTCCATATCTTGACCATAAGCACGTGCTGTAGCTTCTAAAGGAATGTCGTTATCTTTTGCATATTTGTTCAAGCTGTTTGCTAAGATACCGCTTGTTCCGCCGCCGGCACATACAACTAAAACATTTGTATGATCACGTGTTTTGAAATCTTCTGCGCTTACTACAGGTTCAACTGGAGCTGCTGTTGCAGTACCGCCGCCTGCAGTTGCTGCTGCAGCTTTTTGCAATTCAATTTCATGTTCTTCGTCAAGTTTTAATTTGTCGTATGCTTTGATGAATGGGAACCAGATTGTAAAGTCTAATACTAATACAATCGCGATTAATAATAATGACAATACTGAGAAGTTAGATGCCATATAGATACCGATTGGACCTGGTGTAGGCCAAGGTAAGAAGTGCATAAATCCGTTCATTCCAAGATTATCTACGAAGAATTTTAAAATCCAAGAGTTTAAAATAGGTGTAATAATGAATGGAACCATGAACACTGGGTTCAAGATGATTGGTGCACCGAATAATAATGGTTCGTTAACGGCGAATGTAGTCGGGATAACCGAAGCTTTACCCACCGCTTTCAACTCTGGCGATTTACATAGGAATATAAAGATGTATGGCACTAATAGTGTTGCACCAGTACCCCCGATCAATGCTACGAAATCTTGAGTAGATTGTGTCAATGCATAATGCGCATGTTCGCCTGCTCTGAATAAACGTAAGTTTTCTACTTGGTTGTTGTACATAATCGCGATAACTGCAGGACCTACTACTGAAGGACCGTGTACCCCGATAAACCAGAAGAACGCCATAAATCCAAAGATAATCGCAAATCCGATATAACCATTGGCTGCTCTGAATAATGGAGATAACAAGTTAGTTACCAATTCTGCAGTGTTACCTTTAGTTAAGGCACGTACTACAATGTCCACGATCCAGAAGAATGTTACTGATAATGCAAAAGGAATCATGTCTTTAAATGCTTGCGCAATGTTACCTGGAACTTGCGGAGGCATTTTGATTGTTATATTTCTACCAATACAGAATTTATAGATATTAGGTACGATAAATGCGACTAAGAATGCTGCGATTAATCCTTTAGTCCCTAATAAATCGATGCTGATACCATCTTTGATTGGTTTAACAGCTAAAATTAATAATGAAGCTTCAGCTGCTACGAATGTTGAAATTACGTTGATTTGGTTCGTTTTAGGTAATTTCAAGTTTCTATTGTCGGTAAGTGATTTAGTTACAGTACCCGCCATAAAGACGGCTAACATACCCATCGTGAAGTTATAAACTTTCATGATGATGTCTTCAATGTGTTTTGGCCAGTGGAATCCCCATACGTTTGGTACATAAGCTACCAAGATAAATAGAGATGAGAATAAAACGACTGGCATTAAAGCTACGAAACCATCACGGATTGCAGATAAGTACGGGTTAGATGCAATCTTTTCGAAGAAAGGTTTCATTTTTTCAATCATTTTGATAATTCTATTCATGCTGTCACCTGCTTATTAGTGTTGTAAGTCACGGAGTTGTTCATATAAGTCAATCATGTAGTTTGCTGCGTCTCTAAGTGCCATTGTAGTCATTAAATGGTCTTGACCGTGTACCATGATAAAACTAATATCAGATGCTTCTCCTGCTGCTTCTTTCGCTAACATTTGTGTTTGTTCTTTGTGTGCTTCAGTAATAAAGTTGTTGGCTTCAACAATATGTTGACGTGCTTGATCGAAGTTATTTTCTTTTGCAGCAGCTAAAGCCGCCATAACTTCTCTACGTGCATCACCTGCAATCGCAACGATTGTGAAGCCAATCATCATGTTTTCTTCTTTATTGCTCATGGTGTTTCCCCCTTAAGATGTAATAAAAAGTAAGTTAATAAATATCAACGCCAACGAAACAATCAAACACTCTTTTAATCATCGCAGCACGAATGTTCGTTATTGTTCGTTTTTGTTCACAATAATAATGTAGCTTTTTTACTCGTTCTAGTCAATTCTAATTTTAAAAAATATAGTGGTTTCAAGTGATTTATGACAAATAAGTCACATAATCATCATAAAATTGGCAGCGCTTTAATAAATTAAATGAATTCCCTTTCATCAACGCAAAAAAAGACTGCCTAGTTATCTAGGCAGCCACCAAACAAAAAAGATTAGTCATCTTTTTCTTGTTTTAAAATTTTAGCTGTTTTTGCATCAAAACTGAATTCTTGTTTTTCATTTCCTTTTTGTAAGTCTACATCATAAACGAATTTGCCTTCATCATCATCTTTAGATAGTGACCATTCATGAATGTCGCCGTTAAATTGATCTTGGGCTTTTTTGATGATTTCTTCATAAGACTTGTAGTCTTTATATTCGAATGATTTGTTTTTATCGTAGTCATCTTCTTTTTCAGTTGATTTATTGATGACTTTGTTATTTTTGCTGTCGACTATAACTTCAGCTTCTTCACCTTGTTTTTGCAAGTCGATTTTATAAGCCCATTTGCCTTGTTCTTTTTCAAATGAGATTTCTTTTAACTCGCCGTCATATTCTTTCTTAGCAGTTTTGATTGCTTCTTCAGGCTTGATTTTAATATCTTCTAACTTAACTGTATTGCTGTTTTTACCTGTTTCAGATGTACTAGAAGTATCACCTGATTGTTTTTGGTCAGTATTCGCTTTTTGTTCTTGATCATTTTTATTTTCGTCGCTTGAGCCGCCTTGGCCGCAAGCCGCAAGTACTAAACCTGATGCTACTAATAATGAAACCATTTTTTTCTGCATATTGATTCCTCCTTATTTTCTTTTACCCTTTTGTAAAGGAATTATTTAGATGATACCCATTAATAAGTGTCGATATACAATTGCAAATGATATTTTCACTTATTATTTGAAAAAATGCAAAAAACTGTCTCACATCATTGAACACAATTTTGTGAGACAGTCGAAAATTCATATTTTGTTATTGTATTGTTTTTCTAAAAGCAGTAGGGTCAGGCTGATTCAAATAATGCATGAATACCTCTCTCATATAAACTTCATTTTGACCCACTGGTTTTTGGTAATTGGTACCCATTACTAAAATATACTCTTTATTAAAATAGCAGGTAAACTGCTGGCTGTAGAATATACCATTCGTTCTGCCGCTTCCGCCATAACTATAAAACCCATAACGATAAGCATGCGGAAAATCTTTCGTTAAAACTTCATACAGTAAATGATCAGTCACTGATTTAGGAAAGATTTTATTTTCTTGCAACGCAGCTACAAGTTTACCCATATCGCGCGGCGCCATGTATAAATTACCTGCACCGTAATATTGGTCCAGATAAGAAGGCGGATCAAGTATTTTAAAGTCATCATACCCCTTCGCCATATATGGTTTGAAAGAATTATTATTATAAAAAGCTGTTCGATCTAAATGATACGGCGTCACAAACTTCTCATTAAAATACTCCGCATACGGCTTGTTCACAACAGCTTCGATGACACGCGCCAATACGATATAATTCGCATCATTATATTGATGTACCCTGAACATATTCGGCTGCAATCCTTGTTCTTGCAGCATATGCACAGCCCCATCAATACTATGGACACTTGCCTTAGGATGAAACTTTTGAATACCGCTTTGATGCAGCATAAAATCACGCAATACTAAAGGTTTCCCTGTTTCAAACCAAGGCAGATATTTGGTTACCGGATCATCCATATTGATTTTGCCTTCTAATTCAAGCTGCTTAAGCATCATACCTGTCATGAATTTTTGTGCAGACCCGATTAAATACATTGAATTCGGATTAGACTTTTTATCGTTAATAAAATCTTGATAGCCGTATCCCCTATCAAACACTAATTCTCCTCTATGAAAGACTGCAATATCTCCATTAAACTTAACTTCTTTCAAATATTTATCAAGCTGTTCGTATTGCAGCGTCGGATCTTTAGTCACCGGCTTATAATCTTCAGGAATTTTTGCTTTTTTAACTGCAGCCGGCGGATCATGCTGCAGTGCACCAAAGTGCCTATGATGTTTCCAATTTAAATAATATGAAATCACAACAGCTATAAGCGCAACTGCGATTACAAATATCATGATTTTTAAAATTTTTCTATTCATTACTTTCCTCTTCTGATGATGTATTTTCTAAAGGTGTTGAAAAAATAATACAATCCTTATTTTGGTTGTTTCGGCTCAGGTTGATTTAAAAGTTTAGTATAAACATATTTCAAATGATTTTCGTTTTTATCGCTTTTATAATTTGATGCAATAACGACTATATAATCATTATTGAAATAAGAAGTGAGCTTTTCGCCAAAGAAATTTCCATTCACCCTATGTTGTTGTCCATATGTCGTAAAGCCATATCTATATATACTTGGATAAGCTGGTGTCTTAAACTCAAACAGCATAGGTGTTGTTATCGACTCAGGAAAAATTTTGTTTTCTTGAAAATTCAATATCAATTTAGCCATATCTCTCGTAGACATAAATAAATTCCCAGCACCGTAGTATTGCTCCATATACTTAGGATGACGTAATGCCCTATGCTCATCGTAACCCTTCGCCATATCTGACTCATAATTCTTCTCATTATAAAAAGCAGTTCTTCTTAAGTCATAAGGTTTTCTTAATGTTTCGTTGAAATACTTTGCGAAAGGTTCTTTCGTGATACTTTGAATGACAGCGGCCAATACGATGTAGTTGCCATCGCTATACAAATGTTTTTTATACATACCTGGTTGAATATCAGCCTGCTGCAACTCTTTGGCAACATCTTCAATACTATGTGCAGTAGGACTGCCGTTGAATTTCTTCAATCCGCTTCGATGCAGCATAATATCTTTTAAAATCAAAGGTTTGCTTGTTTTAAACCAAGGCAAGTACTTATCAATCGGATCATTGATATTAACTTTCCCTTCAACTTCTAATTTTTTCAGCATCAAGCCTGTTGTAAATTTTTGTGCTGAACCAATGAGATACATTGAATTCGGCGTCGTCGGCTTCATTGCTTCAAAATCTTGATAACCGTAGGATTGGTCCATCACCAACTTTCCTTTGTGATAGATGGTGATGTTCCCGTTGAAATGCTGCTGCTTTAAATAACGATCTACGTTTTGATACGCAGCGTTAGAGTCCATTACTTTTTGATAGCCGTGTGAAGACTTATTTTCCGCCGCAACGGTCGGCTGTTTCATGCTGTACCTGTTTTGGTACCGCCAGTTCAAAAAGTATGAAAATCCTGCCGCTAATATCGCCACTGCAACTATAAACACAATGCTATGTTTTGCTTTGTTTTTCATTGTTTTCCTCTTTTATCGTGGGTTCTTTCTTGATAGTTTATTTGAATGGTATTTAAGCTAAATATTCTTGTTCGAATTGTGCTACGACTTTGTCTAAATCTTCTACATTCAGAGAGAAGTAGACTTTGATTTTAGGTTCAGTACCTGAAGGTCTTAAGGCAATAAATCCTTCATCAAAGATAAAGCGGATTAAATTGCTTTCAGGTAAAGTCGTTTCTGTTTGCTGTTGTGTTGCTAAATCTACAATTGTTTTAGTTTGATAGTCTTCAATTTGTTTAACCTCTAAACCGACAAGTGTTTTCGGTTGCTGCTTGCGGAAACTTTCTAACAAGTCATTAATTTTTTGTCTGCCTGCAGCCCCTTCAAATTTAGGTGAAATCGTTTCATCTTTAAATGTTCCAGTGATTTCATATACTTCTTGCAATACATCTTTGAAAGTTTTGCCTTGGCTTGAAAGTTCATTTTTATACTTCACTACAAGCGGAATCATTTGAATCGCATCTTTATCTCTAGAGAATGGTGCCGCTAAATAACCATGGCTTTCTTCATAACCTAACACTAATTGTTCATTTGTATCTTGTTTATTCTGCAAGATTTCTGAAATGAACTTAAATCCTGTTAATACCGTATTCACTTGCAACCCGAGTGCTTTGCCTAAACGATCGCTTGCAGCACTGCTGACAATTGACTTAACCATAAATAAAGGCTGCTCGTTATGCTCTGCTTTAAGTTGTTCATAGCGTAATTTCAATAAAATCAAGCCGATTTCATTGCCGTTGAAATAGCGGTAATCATCCTTGCCGTAGCGTTCAATCATACCGAAGCGATCAGCGTCAGGGTCAGTCGCAAGAATTAATTGCGCATCTTCTTTTTCAGCTAAACGCAAACTATAAGTAAATGCTTGTTCTTCTTCAGGGTTCGCATATGCGACTGTCGGGAAGCTGCCGTCTGGTTGAGATTGTTCCTTTTCAATTACATAATTGCTGTAATTCAAATCTTCAAGAATCTCAGATAAAATCGGCAAGCTTGTACCATGCAGACTTGTTAACGCAATTTTATCTGTTTGCTGATCGATTGCACCGACCAATGCTTTAACTTCAGCTTTATAAGCTTGTGTTACTTCATCAGATAAATATGAAATCAAGCCTTGATTCAAGCCGTCTTCAAAATCACCGCCTGCTAAATCTAGCGGATCTTCAATTTGATTAATATAACTGCTGAGCATTTCAGATGGTTTCGGCAGTAATTGGCCGCCGTCTGCACCGTAAATTTTAATGCCGTTGTATTCTTTAGGATTATGGCTTGCTGTAATCATAACGCCTGCATCTGCATTTAAGTGGCGTACCGCAAATGATAACTCAGGGGTAGAGTTATAACGTTTGCCTACAACTGCTTTAACACCATATTGTGCAAGCATAGCCGCAATTTCATGCGCAAATTCTTGCGATAAAAAGCGTGTATCAAAATGAATCACTACTAATGATTCAGGTTTATGATCATTTAAGTATTTGGCTAGCCCTACTGCGACTTTGCGTACAGTAAACGCATTTAAACGTCCAGGCCCTAGACCAATCAATCCTCTGATTCCTGCAGTCCCAAAAGCTAAAGTATCTTCAAAACCTTCTGCTTTCGAACTTTCAGATTGTGTATTATAAAACTCAGAAACTAAACTTTCTTCTATCTTGTTCTCCCAATTCAATTTCATACTTAATCTCCTCTCTGTACCTCTCTCTTATGTTTAAACTATGGATTAGAGTATTTATTTTTAACAACCTTATTATAACTGATGTTTTTCAGAAATACATTTCATATTCATGAAAATCATGAAGTTGCTACGCTTTTGTGTCGTTTGATACAAAAGCACTTCAATCACAACATATGTAAAAGTTGATACTCCCTGAAAACAGATGCAAATCTCATCATATTTTAAAACCTATTTTATTTTGAACATATTTCGTTTTTGTAAAGCTAATGTAAACATTGAAATTCAATGCTGAATTTTCTTTAGTAATGCCTTTAAGTATGAAATAATAGGTGGGATACTAAGTTTGTAATTTAGCCATAAAAGTATTAAAATATATGGTTATAATGAGCAAATTCAGCAGCAATCCAAACGTTCCTCTTTAGAAACTTCTCTTAGATGATTGCTGATTTATAAAATTGAAACCGGGAGCAAGAGTAATGAACAAAATTTTTAAATATTTTTTAATTCTTCTTTCGCTCGTTTTGGTCGTTATTCCTATTATATTTGCAGTGATGTTATATAAAACTTCTCGAAGTGCAATCGATTCATCTTTCAGTGACAACTCAAACAGAGTTTCAAATTTAAGACAAGGCAAGGTCAATCCTTCTAAAGAGCCGATTTCTGTACTTTTCTTAGGGATAGATGATAATAAAGGAAGACGTGAAGGCGGGCAAGCAACTGAGAAATCACGTACTGATGCTATGATTCTTTCAACTTTCAACCCAGATAAAAGCCAAGTCAGAATGTTAAGTATTCCGCGCGATACATTAAGTTACATTCCAAAAGTAGGCTATTACGACAAAATCACACATGCCCATGCCTTCGGCGGTCCTACTGCTGCTATGGATACAGTGGAAGCTACATTAAATGTACCTGTTGATTATTACGTACGTATCGATATGGATGCTTTCGTTGAAGCTGTTGATGAATTAGGCGGCATTTATTATGATGTTCCTTATGATTTAAACGAACCGAACACTAATGACGATGGACGTATTAAAGTGAAGAAAGGTTATCATAAATTAAATGGTGACCAAGCACTTGCAGTTGCCAGAACAAGATACCATGATTCAGATTTAAAACGCGGTCAGCGTCAAATGGATCTTATCAAAGCACTTGCCACAAAAGCACAAAGATTAGATTCAGTGAATAAATTAGACAGCTTGATCAAAATCGTCGGCAAGAATTCAAAGCATGATTTATCAAACGATGATATTCAAAAAATGCTTACAACTTACCTCCCTGCTGATTTAGAAATTAAAACTGAACAGCTTGAAGGTAAAAATGAATTACTGAATGGTATTTACTATTACAATCCGGATATGAAGAGTATCAAAAAATATTCAAATCTGCTTCGTTCGGATTTAGGATTATCTAAGATTAAAAGCAACAAAGAATTCTTAAATTCACGTGTCATCAAAGCCTATGGAGAACTGATGCCGTTAACACCTATTGATGACAGTCTGTTGCGTAAAAACCAAAAAGATACGACAGATGAAGATCAATCTGAAGACGAAACACAATCAGATAATACAGAACAAAACAATAATTCGGGTAATGAACAATGGAATAATCAGCAAGATCCAAATGCATGGTTTAACCAAGACCCTAATGCCGGAAACCAGCAAGATCCTAACATGAATATGGATCCGTCTCAGCAGCAAGCTCCTTCAGATCAAGGATATTATTAGAAAGGGAGAGCGATAGAATATGCCACGCAAGACCTATGAAAAATTAAACAATATTAATGGAATGTTTGGGATATTAGAACAGCAAATCATTCACAGTAAAGATATGGCGCATTTCAGAAATGAATTTTTCTATGTCAATCATGCTCATAGAGAAAATTACGAAGCGCTATTGCTTTATTACAAAGACAGCTTAGAAAACCCATTTATAGACGGAGCTTGTTATATCGTCGCATTACCAGAAATTTTTGATCGTGTCGACGTATTCCAATCTGAACTGCCCTTCTCTTGGGTTTACGATGAAAATGGAATTACTGAAACAATGAAATCAATCAGTGTACCGATTCAATACTTGATTGCTGCGGCACTTGAAGTCACAGATGTCAACATCTTCAAACCTTCAGGCTTCACAATGGGTATGAATAACTGGAACATTGCACAAATGCGTATCTTCTGGCAATATACAGCAATCGTACGTAAATTTGCACAATAAAAAATCAATCGCTGCAGAGCAAATACATGCATCTGCAGCGATTTTTTTGTACCCTAAGAACAACTCTTTAAAATAAAAAGATGAGGATGATGATTATGTTTAAATTAGCACAGAATAAAAAAGAAATGAACGATGTCTTTCATGTAAGAACTGAAGTTTTTGTAGACGAGCAAAATGTTCCTTTAGAAAATGAAATCGATGAATATGAAGATAGTTCAACACACATCATCGGCTATGATGAAAATGATCAAGCAATCGCAACAGCACGTTACAGAAATGTCGATGGCGCCGCAAAAATCGAACGTGTTGCTGTAATAAAAACATTGCGCAATCAAGGTATCGGCAAAAGTCTGATGACATTTATTGAAGATGCTGTAAGAAAAGATGGTTTTACACAAGCTGTTTTAAACGGACAAGTACAAGCACAACCTTTCTATGAAGCGCTTGGTTATCAAGCTGAAGGTGATATCTTCTTAGAAGAAAATATTGAACATGTGGTCATGAAGAAATCATTATAATTTCTTTGTTTTTTACTATATTTACAACACGAAAAGTATATTAATGCTATTTTTAGTGGAAGTTTACTTTTGAAACAAAGTACATTTCAGATTAAGGTTTCATTACAAAATGATTAAAAACCTCTCTATACGTCTTAAGTCGTACTATAATATATGAAAATGATATATTATATAGGTTTGACATAGTGTCATATTCATTCAGTCTGCTAGTGGCTATGTGTGTAGAAATGATATGGCCTGGATACATGTTACTAACACGTTTTGATTATCACAATTATGTTAATAACATCATCAAGTCATCTATTTTCTAACGTCATCGACAGATACAACTACTTGACGTTAAGAATCAAACATCTCGGAACTTTTCGATATACCGATCCAGACGTTTATCTACAGACTGTAATATATTCAAATATAATATATTGTTAAAAGGAGTATCATTTTATGTCTAAAAAGTTTCATTACAAAACCCCAGCTATCATTGCATTAACGATTGCAGGTACTGCTATTACTACGCACCAAGCATTTGCGCAAAGCAATACAGACTCGGCAGATAGCACGAACACAACAAGCAATGTGAACCAGAATCAACAACCGACTGACAACCAAACTGCAAAAAGTACAACAACAACTCAGAATACAACTAACCAAATTGCAGGCACACAAGAATACAAAGACCCTGCCCAAGTTCAACCAAAAACTACAGAAAACAACTTGAACTACGATTCAAAACTTGATCAATTGTCTACTCAAGCAGATACAAGTAATGGAGCAACTGCTCAAACTACAACTGATTCTCAAAACAATACGTCTGACAACACAACAGCAGACACTACACAAACTGAATCAAACCAACAAACGCAACAAGAAGACACTGCTCAAACTGAAGCACAAACTCAACAAACGCAACAAGCGGATACTGCTGCTCAAACTGAAGCTCAAGCTCAACAAACGCAACAAGCGAATACTGCTGCTCAAACTGAAGCTCAAGCTCAACAAACGCAACAAGCGGATACTACTGCTCAAGTTAACACACAAACGCAGCAAAAAGCTGAAACAACAGTACAACCTACAACATATGCGGCGCGTTCAGTACAGCCGACAACATATGCTGCACGTTCAGTTGCGCCGTCAACAACGACTTCTACACGTTCTGTGCAACCAACAACATATGCTGCAGCAGCTACATCATTACCTAAATATCAACCAAGAGTAAACTCTTCAATTAATAACTATATCCGTAACAAAAACTATACGGTACCGACATATGAACAAGATTACTCAAATAATATTCCAAAATATAGTTACAGATACGGCAAACCTGAAGGAATTGTAATTCACGATACTGCAAATGAAAACTCAACGTTGAATAACGAAGTTGCTTACATGAAAAACAACTGGCAAAATGCCTTTGTTCATGGTTTCGTAGATGGTAATCGTATCGTTGAAACAGCAAACACAGATTACCTTGCATGGGGTGCAGGCCCTGTTGCCAACCAACGTTATATTCATATGGAATTAGTGCATACGCATGATTACGACTCATTTGCACGTCAAATGAACAACATTGCTGATTATGCAGCAACAAACTTGCAATACTACGGTTTAAAACCAGATAGTGCTGAATATGATGGTCAAGGTACAGTTTGGACACATAAAGCTGTTTCTAACTTCTTAGGCGGAACAGACCACGTTGACCCGCACGGTTATTTACAATCACGCGGTTACAACTATGATGCATTATATGACTTGATTAATGAAAAATATCAAATCAAACAAGGTTTAGTTGCACCTTGGGGTTCAACAACTGCGACTGCACCTAATACAAATACATCTACAACAACGAAACCAAGCACAAATACAACAACACGCCCTACTACAAACACATCATCTCAATTACGAGTGATTCCAGTAGATTCATTAGGTCGTTTATCTTCAACAAATCACGGTATTTACAAAACAGTTTATGATAAAGCAGGCGTTCAAAACTCAGCTTTAAATAACCAAACTTACCGTTTAACTAAAAAAGCGTTATTAGGTGAAAAATCATTCTACTTAATTACGGACTACAATAAAGGTACAAATTATGGTTGGGTTCAAACTGGCGACTTAACATATAAAGTCGGCCACCCAGTTACAACTAACACTAAAACTTACGGTATCCAATCAGGTACTAAATTATACAGCACACCTTGGGGTACAGATCGCCAAGTAGCTGCGACAGTATCTGGTACAGGCACACAAGCATTCAAAGCTTCTAAACAAACAGAAGTCAGCCCTTCTCAATACATTTATGGTACAGTGAACGGCAAATCTGGTTGGGTTGCAAGCTCAAAATTAGGCAGCTATACAGCACCAAAAACAACAGTAACTACTAAGAAAACAGATGTAAAAGGTGCATTCACAGCAACACCATCAAAAACTACAACAACTAAAGCACCGGCTAAAACAACAACGACTGCTAAAACAACTGCGAAAGCACCGACTACAACAGTTAAAACTGCAAAACCAGCTGTAAAAGCAGCAACAACAGTTAAAAAACCGTCAACTGTGTCTAAAGCAGTCAATACAGTTAAAACAGCAGCTAAAACTACAGCAAAAGCTGTTCAACCGACAGCTAAAGCAGCTGTAACAAAAACTGTTGCTAAACCAGCAACAGCAACTAAAGCACCATTAAACAAAACAGTTGTTGTGAATAAATTAGGTCAATATGTAACAGATAACTATGGCTTACGTGCAAGTGTGTATGATAAAAAAGGTGCAAAAGCTGCACAATTCTTAGGCTACACTTACAACATCACACGTGAACGCAACCAAGATGGTACTTTATACTATTTATTGCAAAATATCGGTTTAACAACACCACTTGGCTGGGTGAATGCAAAAGATGTTAAAGTAGCAGATCAAGGCAAAACAGCCCCTACTTCAAGACAATATACTGTAAACACTAAAAACAATGGTCTTTATACAACACCTTGGGGTACATCAAAACAATTAATCGATCCGTTAAATAAACAAAATGGTACATTCAACGCTTCAAAACGTACAGTAGTCAACAACACTCCTTACGTTTACGGTACAGTTAACGGTAAAACAGGCTGGGTTGCTGAAAAAACTTTAACACCTAAAACAACAACTACAGCAAACCGTGCTAATACAGCAACTAAGCAGCAACCTGCTGTTAAATACAACCATGACTACATCGTAACAAGCAAAGGCGGTTACTATTACAATACGCCGAACGGCAAAGTATTAGGTTCATTAAAAGACCAATACGGCAACATCATCACTGTATTTGAAAAACAACTTGTGAATGGTATTACTTGGTATCATGGTACACTTGCGAATGGTCAATCTGTATGGTTAAAATCAGCTGATGTGCGCGACACATTAACAAGAACTACAACTTCAAGCAATACATTAGACCAAGCAGTTGCAAAACAAATGAACTTGCCATGGTCTCCTAAAGTACAACATGTAGCAGGCAAATGGGTAGACGCTTCTAAAGACGAAGTGAAAACTGCTATGGATCCTAGAACTATTTCACAAGACGCAACACAAAGATACCAATTCTTACGTCTTGATAAAGCACAACAAATGTCAGTAGACAGTGTAAACAAATTGCTTAAAGGCAAAGGTATTTTAGAAGGACAAGGTGCAGCATTCGCACAAGCAGCACAAACATATGATATTAATGAAATTTATTTAATCTCACATGCCCTTCTTGAAACTGGCAACGGTACTTCTGCTTTAGCAAACGGCGGATATGTTGATAACGCGAACAAAGTCGTTACAAACGGTACTAAAAAGTATTACAACATGTTCGGTATCGGCGCAATTGATACTGACGCAGTACGCGGCGGCTTTAAAACTGCAGCACATTACGGTTGGGACACTGTTGGAAAAGCAATCATCGGCGGTGCTAAATTCATCACAAGTGATTATTTAGACAGAGGTCAAAACACACTTTATCGTATGCGCTGGAACCCAGCAGCACCTGCAACACATCAATATGCAACAGATATCAACTGGGCAAGCCATAACGCGACAAGAATGAAACAAATGTACGATAAAATCGGAGAAACTGGTAAATATTTCGATGTAGATATTTACAAGGCTTAATCTGTATAAACTTAAAGGACCTGTTGGGCAATATTGCTCCGCAGGTCCTTCTTACATAAAAAATCGCGGAACGCTTTCAAATATTTGAAAAACATTCCGCGATACTTTTAAATATAAAAGCTTTTCTTATTCAGTTTCACAAGCAAATCATAAAGCTGTTTCACATCTTTTGAAGACAACTGGTCGCATCTTGCTTCTAATAATTCTTGACGTGCCGCATTGATTTGATTGATCAATTCTTCAGATTTAGGTGTCACACTGAGTTCTTTGCATCGCAAGTCATGACGCGATTGTATACTCGTCACATAACCTAAACTGACAAGTTTTTTAATCCATCTGGAAACAATGGATTGTTCTTTTCCGATTTTCATCGTTAAGTCAAATTGGGATAAACTGTGGTGCTCATTCAAAATTCGTAAAAGCTCAATTTGTTCTGTCGTTAAATTTGCACGTTGGCCAAAACGTTTGTTTACAATGATTAAATCATTGTGTGTAAGTGTTATTTGCTGTTCAAGTTGTTTATACATGGATGTCTTACCCCGCTTGTTTTAATAGTTATATTATAAGTTTATCAAGCAAAATATACAACAAAAACTTGTAAAAGTTGTTTATCTTGCATTTAACTATGCATGTATAATACGTTAATATTATCCAAAATCTCAAAAGGAGTTTACATATGAATAAGTCACTATCCCAAAGAGATTATTATTTCGATAATGCCCGTGCATTTCTAATTTATTTAGTTGTATTCGGACATCTCTTAAATCCTTATGTAGAAGACCATAAATATATGGGATCGCTTTACTTGCTGATATATAGTTTCCACATGCCGTCATTCCTGTTTATCAGCGGCTACTTTGCAAAAAATATCGGGAAACCTGATCATTTAGAGAAAGTTGCCAAAAAACTCTTAATTCCATATTTTGTGTTCTTTACATTCTTTTCGATTTATTATTACTTAACAGGCAAAAGCAGCAACTTGAAATTGGATCCGTTTGACCCGGTCTTTGCGCTTTGGTTCTTACTGACACTCTTTATGTTCCATGTCATCTTAGTCATCGTGAAGAACTTTAAGCCCTATTTCGTATTGCCCATCGCAATACTCGTCTCTTTATTAGCCGGCTTTTCATCTGATATCGGCGAATACATGAGTTATTCAAGAACCATTGTCTTCTTCCCTATTTTCTATATAGGCTATTTGATGAATCGACATCAATCTATGCTGCTGCGCAATAAAAAATGGGTACCGATTTCCATCCTGATATTGGTCGCATTTTATGTTGTGTATACGATTCATCCGATTAACTCAGATTGGCTGCTCGGCAGTTCTCCTTATAGTTCATTAGATGGCCCGGATGTATACAGTCCGCTTAAACGTTTGATGCTCTATGCGGTCATTTGTTTAACGATGTTTTCGTTTTTAAACTTGATGCCGTCTAAGGAGCGTTTCTTTACGTATATCGGGCAACGTACGATGTATGTCTATTTACTGCATGGCTTAGCTATCGGCATCATCAGAGGTTATAAATTATATCCATTCCAAGATCCGATTACGATTTGGACATATATTTATCTGATTCTGTTATCCGGTCTGATTGTCTATCTGCTGTCTACTAACTTTGTCGCGAAATGGACGAATCCGGCAATCAATTTAGAACGGCCATCCAAATTCAAATTTTAACTGTGAGACAATTTGTTTGTCTCACTTTTTAGTGTTTAATGTCTTAAAATTAATTATATTCAGACTTATAGGCGCTTTTTGGTGTTACAATGTGATAAGATAGCATTTATTACAGATTGAAGTAATCAATTGAGGTGTTAACAGAGTGAAATTATCTTTAAATACAAATTCAAAATTTTTGCGTGCCCCGAGCATCAGACAATTCTCCAGCAGAATTAAAAATATACCGGATTGTATCAATTTAACTATCGGTCAACCGGATTTTCCGATGCCTGAGGTTGTAAAAGACGCTTATATCAAAGCAATTGAAAAGGATCAAACCAGCTATTCTCACAATAAAGGATTGATGGAAACAAGAACTGCTATTCGCGGCTACTTTAACCAACGATACAATGTCGACTATACTGAAGAAGAAATTGTAGTCACAAACGGTGCAAGCGAAGCTATCGATACTGCTTTACGCAGTATTTTAGAACCTGGAGATGAAATTATTATTCCCGGTCCTATTTATGCCGGTTATATTCCGTTAATTGAAACATTAGGCGGACAACCTGTGTACATCGATACGACAACAACAGACTTTAAAATCACACCAGAAGCAATCAGAGCGCACGTGACGCCTAAAACAAAAGCGATATTGCTTAACTATCCGACAAACCCTACAGGTGTTATCTTAAGCCGTCAAGAAGCCGCAAACATAGCAGAAGAGTTAAAGCAGCATGCTATATTCATCTTGAGTGATGAAATTTATGCGGAAAATACATTCAATGGCCAACATACTTCGTTAGCGGAGTTCCCTGAAATTCGCAATCAATTATTATTAATCAGCGGCTTAAGCAAATCGCATTCTGCGACAGGCATCCGTATAGGCTTCTTACTCGGCCCTGAGTACTTAATAGAGAAACTGACATTCATGCATGCCTATAATACGATTTGTGCCAATGTACCCGCTCAAATTGCGTGTATCGCCGCATTAACCGATGGTATTGATGCGCCTAAGGCGATGAATAAAGCGTATAAAGAACGCTTGGCGTATTTAAAACAACGTTTATTAGATATGGGCTTTGCGATTGATGCTGAACCTGAAGGTGCTTTTTACATCTTCCCTAGCCTTGCGCCATTTAATATCGAAGATGATTTCAAGTTTTGTGTGGACGTATTAGAAAAAGGACATATCGCTATGGTACCGGGCTCTTCATTCACAGATGCCGGTAAAGGACATGTCCGTATTTCGTACGCTTACGATTTAGATACCATCAAAGAAGGTATGAATCGATTAGAAAATTATTTAAATGAGTATGTAAAATAAAGCTTTTAAAAAGTGAGATAGTGCTATTTGAATAGTGCTACCTCACTTTTATTTTTTCGTAATAAATCTCTTAATACTATCCCTAATAAATATTTTCGCTGTCATGGCAATGTACATTCCCTCTTCTTTCAATACATTCAGAATGATATCAGTCGTCTTTAGTTGATTCTAAGTTTCTGTCTGCGAATGTGCGCATCATGTTGTAGTATTCTAGTTTTTCATCGCTGTCTAGATTAAGCTGGTCGATGACGTGTGTTGAAATGTTCTTGAACTTTGATTTTAACGCTTTCCCCTCTTGCGTTAAATGCAACACGACCTTGCGTTCATCTTCAGGCAATCTTTTTCTTCTGACTAAATCTTTCTTTTCTAAACGCTTAACGATGGGACTAATCGTTCCAGAATCTAAATACAATTTATCACAAAGTGTTTTCACATATATTTCTTCTTCATCTTCAATATAAGACAAGACAATATAATTAGGAAAACTGATGTTGTATTGCTTCAGATACTTATTGAAGCGATTAATCACTTCTTTGGTCGTGATATAAAAAAGAAAGCATAAATCATGATCTAAATCTTTTTTTGTACTTTTCGCCATAATTTTTTCACCTCTACGTTAAAATATATTCAATTTAACAATGATTGTCAACGGAATAGTTTTATTTAATAAGTAATTTTAGACTTACTTTTTATAAATTGTTTAATCCACACGACAAGTTAAATTAAGAATTTTGATTATGTTTTTAAAGTATTATCCTGTTATTAATTTCGCAGAGATACATTAGAGGTGCTTCATTGTTTCTCTTATAATCTATGGCAATTTTTATACAGAAAAACCCTGTTTAAAGAACAACGTTTGTCCTTTAAACAGGGTTGATTATTTGATTGATATACCCCTAGGATATTAAGGGAATTTAGGGAATTGATCGAAGTCTGGTTTACGTTTTTCTTTAAACGCGTCACGGCCTTCTTTCGCTTCATCAGTTGTGTAGTAAAGCAATGTAGCGTCTCCTGCCATTTGCTGCAAGCCGGCAAGCCCGTCTGTGTCTGCGTTCATTGCTGCTTTTAAGAAACGTAAAGCTGTTGGAGAATGCTGCATCATTTCTTTACACCATTGTACAGTTTCATCTTCAACTTGGTCTAATGGTACAACTGTGTTTGCCATACCCATTTCTAATGCTTGCTGTGCATCGTATTGACGGCATAAGTACCAGATTTCACGTGCTTTTTTATGTCCGACAATTCTAGCTAAATAGCCTGAACCATAACCTGCGTCGAATGAACCTACTTTAGGTCCAGTTTGACCGAAGATTGCGTTGTCTGCTGCGATTGTCAAGTCGCATACGACTTGAAGAACGTTACCGCCGCCGATCGCATAACCGCGTACCATCGCAATAACAGGTTTAGGAATCACACGGATTAAGCGTTGTAAATCTAGTACGTTCAAACGAGGAATTTGGTCATCTCCGACATAGCCGCCGTGACCGCGTACTTTTTGGTCGCCGCCTGAACAGAATGCTTTGTCGCCTTCGCCTGTTAAAATGATAGTTGAAATACGTTGATCGTCACGTGCACGTGAAAAAGCGTCAATCATTTCTTGTACAGTCTTAGGTGTAAACGCATTGCGTACTTCCGGACGATTAATCGTCACTTTCGCTATACCTTCAAAAAATTCATATTTAATCTCATCATATTCTTTAAGTGTTTCCCACTGTCTAGCCATTTTGCTCCTCCTTATTTAAAAAACCTAATACTATTATATCAAATTGCTGCGTGTCTTCCACGTGAACCGTATGGCCCGCTTCTTCCACCACATGCAACTCGCTTCCTTCAATTGCTGCTTTCATCTTATGTGCAATCTCTACGAATTTCTCATCGCGTTCACCGACAATAAAACAAACAGGCAGCATAAGATTAGAAAGTTCGGGCCATAAATTCGGCATCTGACCCGTACCATAATCACGCAAAGCTTTCGCTAAGCCTTTTGGGTCTTGCGCTAAACGCATCTCGCGATGACGCTTACGTTCTTCTTTTGTCATCTTGTCTGCTTGCGACGCGAACAACGGAAGTTTCTCCCAGTCATTGACGAATACTTCAAGTCCTGCAATTTCCAGCACTTTGGCACGCGCCTCATCCACTTGTTTGCGAGATGCTCTGTCTTCTTCATCCGCAATTCCCGGTGACGTACTTTCCAGTATCAAACCTTCAAGCGTTTGATGCCCGTGCAATGCATAATACAAAGCAGCACGTCCGCCCATAGAATAACCATGCAGATAAATTTGATACTCATCAAATTGTGCCAGCACTTCATCCAACGCATCACGTATAAAGTCAAAATTCCATGTCTGAGCTGCATCGCTTTGGTCTTGGCCGTGTCCCGGCAATTCAATCGTTAAGACCGCTACGTTATCAGTTAATGCTTCGATGTGCTGGTCAAACGTTGAAGCATCGCTGATGAATCCATGCAGCATCACTAATAAACGCTGAGACGTTGTTTTACTTTCATAAAAGTTATAATTCAACATTCGCAATATCACTCAATTTCTGATATAAGATTTGGTGCTGTTTACGATTATCTTCGCGATCTGTACGGATTTCATAAACATATGATTCTAATTGTGATAAAGACGTATATTTAAAGTCTTCCACTGTATCCAGCAATTCATAACCGAAATCATACAACATCGCTGCGTGTTTAAATTCTAAATGCGTCGGTGTACCGAATAAGCGTTCAAAATACTTTGCGGCTGATTGTTTTTGCGGCAAGTAAGAGAAGATGCCGCCGCCGTCATTATTCAAAAGTACAATATTGATATGAATATCATTGAGTTTTGCCATCAATAGTCCGTTCATATCATGATAGAATGCTAAATCTCCGATTAATAATGTGACTTTTTTATGCACGGCCATACCGATAGCAGTAGAGACCACACCATCAATTCCATTCGCACCGCGATTGGCATAAATTTCAGCTTGGCAATCGACAAACAGATTATCTACATCTCTGATCGGCATAGAGTTGCTGACAAATAAAGTATCTTCTTTTGTCATCTTATCTAATAAAATACCGACATTCGCTGCTTCATCTGTCGCATGGTCAATATAACTTTTCACCTCTGCAATAGCTTGGCTGTTCATATTCTGCCAGCGTGTCATCCATTGTTTGCGGTAAGCAGTCGGTACATCTCCAAGTGTTCTGAAGAAATCATTAGGTGTCATTTCAAAGGTAATATCTGCCGGTGTCGGAAAGGCATCAGGCTGTGCACTGTTTTGTACAGCAATTTGATAAGCATCCGTTGCTTTAAGCCATTGATTCAGCTTTTTAGAAAGTACCGGCTTACCGACACGAATCACAAAATCAACTTCTTTAGGATCGAGACCTGCTCTGAATAATAAATCATAAGTTGAAATAATATTCGGATGGCCGGATTGGCGCAAGCCGCTTAACGGACCTGCAAGTATAGGCAAATCATGCACAGTCGCAAACGGTAAGAGTTCTCTGACATCTTGATGCTGCATATCTCCTACTACAACAAGACCGCGTTTTTTCTTCAATAACGGCTTGATTGATTCAATTGTTGTCGTCTTTTGATATCTCGGAATGACTTTTTCATCCATGGTCAGCCATTCTGTCATTTCAAAATCCGGTGTCAACGGTTCTCTGAAAGGCAGATTGAAATGTACAGGGCCGCGTTTAGGTCCTGCAAAATATTGACTGGCAATCTGCATTTGATAGTCGATAACATCTAATGCACCATCTGAATCATCAGCCAGCGGCATATCGAATTGATGTCTGACATAGTTTTGGAACATATTCACTTGATTCAATGTCTGCGGTGCACCGATACCGCGCAATTCATGCGGTCTATCGCTTGTGAACACCACTAAAGGCAAGTTGCTGATGTCGCTTTCTGCTACTGCTGAAGTATAGTTAGTTGCTGCAGTACCAGAAGTACATAATATCCCGACAGGACGATTGCTGCCTTTAATCAAACCCAGCGCAAAGAAAGATGCGCTGCGTTCATCTGGATGAATCCATGTCTTGATACCCGGATGTGCTTCAAAAGCTAATGCTAAAGGGGTTGAGCGTGACCCTGGGCTGATCACAACTTCCCTGATGCCGTATGCATAGACTTCTGAGGCAAGTGTAAAGACTTGTTTGGTTAATTTAGTTTGATGATTATCCATGATTTTCGACTCCTAAAGCATTCATCATCGGGGTGAATTTAAGTGTCGTTTCATCTAATTCACTCTGCGGATCTGATTGCTTAATAATCCCGCAACCTGCATATAAAGTTGCTTGGTCTTGCTTAATCAGCATTGAACGGATTGCGACGATAAATTCGCAATTATCTTCCATATCAATATACCCTACTGGTGCACCATACAGACCTCTTGTTCCGAATTCTTTTTGTTCGATAAAGTCCATTGCTTTATCTTTAGGATAACCGCCTAAAGCAGGTGTCGGATGCAAACGATCCAGCAACCCGATATAAGTCTTATCTTCAAGGTCGGCTGAAATCTCAGTATATAAATGGTAGAGATGGTCATTTTTTAAGATTTTCGGATGTGTATTATAATCTACTTTATTCACATAAGGTGCGATGTCGTCTAAGATACTTTGCACTACAAAATGATGCTCTTGTAAATTTTTACTGTCTTGCAAGAACGCATCAACATGTTTTTTATCTTGTTCTTCATCAGATGTACGGCGGATGGTACCCGCTACTGCTTTTGTTGACAGTACTTGGTTTTCAACTTCCATCAGTTGTTCAGGTGTTTGAGAGAAGAACACTGATCCTTCTGATTGCATGACGAAAATATAGCTGTTGGATTCGTTCTTCATCGCATTTTCTAAAATATAGGCAATATCGATTTTCTTATCAAAACGAATCAAGCGTCTGCGTGCTAATACAATCTTTTCTTCGTCATTCATAGAATCAATCGCTTCTTGTACCAGCTCAAGCCACTCTTCTTTATAAATATCTTCGCTGCGTGAAATATTGCCGTTTGGTTGAGTCGGTTGTACTTTAGTATGTGCAACTTTGTCGACAATGTCATGCAGCACTTCAATATCGAATTCTTCTCTTAATACGGTATACGTAATATATGTGGCTGATTCATCCAATGTAATCAGTATTTTCGGCAGCACAAAATGATTTAACCCGAATTGCCGCCATTCATCATCTGATTTGTGACTGGAGAATTGGAAGCCTCCGCATACTTTCAAGTGATGGTTTTCTGAATCTGGATGGATGAGTGCAATATCATTTTTATAATTTTCCCATTCACGGAAAATGGTTTGTTTATTTTCATAATCATTTTTCAGTTTTAAAAGTGCGTCGAACCCGAAAAAGGCTGTTTCGCCAGAGTTTTCTCTGAAATAGAAGCGGTCATCGGCCTTATCTTCTGTTATTTGAAACAGCATAATCGGATTGGTCGGTTGGTCAATTTTGACCTCCACTGAAACCCATTTTGTTTGGCTTTCATATATTGCGTCGAGAATTTGATCATCCTTGACACTTACAGTCATCTATCTCACTTCTTTCATCATTCTACTTATTCACATTATCTCATTGTATCATTTTTTAACTTCAACTGTACTTTGATTTGCACATTTAATAATTATTATTTCTACAAAATTTGACCTTTCTCTTTTCATTGCTTAAAATAAATTTATTAATCAGAATGCAGATATTTTAATATAGAATCTTTGTGTCTTTAAAATCCGCAGTCTGAAATTTGATATTTATTCAGTTTAAGAAGGAGAAACAATGTCAAAACAATATCAGGAATATTCTACTGTCCGAAAGTATTGGCTTTTGATGCGTCCGCATACTCTAACAGCCGCTGTAGTTCCTGTACTCGTAGGAACTGCAACTGCAAAATTATTTTTATTAGGTAGTGAAGACCATCTTAAATTAAGTTTATTCATCGCAATGCTGCTGGCATGTTTATTAATCCAAGCAGCCACTAATATGTTCAATGAATACTACGATTATAAAAAGGGATTAGACGACCATACCTCTGTCGGTATCGGCGGTGCAATTGTACGCAATGGTATGAGCCCTAAACTCGTCATGAACCTTGCGATTGCCTTTTACATCATCGCAGCAATCATCGGCTTGTTTATCGCCTCTCAATCTTCTTATTGGTTAATCCCAATCGGAATCTTGTGTATGGCTGTCGGCTATTTATATACTGGCGGACCTTTCCCGATTTCATGGACACCGTTCGGCGAATTATTCTCAGGTGTATTCATGGGTCTGTTTATTATCTTGATCGCATTCTTTATTCAAACAGATAATTTACAAGGTTATGCAGTTTGGATCAGTGTTCCGATTATCATTACAATCGGATTAATCAATATGGCTAACAATATTAGAGACCGTGTTAAAGATAAAGCCAGCGGCCGTAAAACGCTGCCGATTTTACTTGGCAAGTCTAACGCTATCCGCTTCATGGCACTCATGTATATCGTTGCTTATGTTTGGGTCATCTACACAGTATTCTTTGTCCCAGGCGGTTCAATCTTTTACTTATTAGTACTGTTGTCATTCCCATTCCCAGTTAAAGCAATCCGTCGTTTCAAACGCAACGACACACCTGCTGAAATGATGCCGGCAATGGTCGCAACAGGCAAAACAAATACAGTCTTCGGACTTTTATATGCACTCGGTATTTATATCAGTGCACTGTTAGGCGGTATTTAATCGCTGACTTTTCGGAATGGAACATCGTGTTCCATTCCTTTTTTATTTGCTTGCTTCTGATGCATGTTGAATGACCATATGATAATAATCATGACCGTATAAATCTATCTTGCCCTCGCGTTTGAATCCTAAGCGTTCATATAAACGCAGTGCTCCTGTATTTACTAAATCACAGCTTAGACTGATTTTGCGATACTTCGGATCCTCAATGACTGCTTTCATTAACTGCGTCGCAATGCCTTTTCCTCTATACTCTTCAAAAACTGCGACTGTTTCAATATAGAGTTCGTCGTCTTCTGCTTCTTGCAGCGGCAGTGGTGTCCCAATGGCTTTTGCCTCTTTCGGCAAATCCAGTTTCAACCAATTTTGTTCTAATGTCATTTCATCTTTTCCGTAATAAGTTACAATACATCCCATGACTGTGCCCTCTTCTTCATAGACGCGTACATTTTTGTAAAAAGTTCTATACGGAATTTCTGCAATACATTGTTCTAACCAGCTGATCACTTGCGCTTTATCAAAACGTTGAACAATCGGCAATTCCATATCTTGCCAAATAATGTAACTCAATTCTGCTATAGCATGTTTATCTTCAGGTTTCGCTGCTCTAATCATAAAATTCTCCTTTAAATAGTTCTCTATATACTCTATTTTAACAATAAATTCGGTTGCCTGTTTATTATTTATCTTCACAAAGGGTTAAATTGGAAAATACGTGGTAAATCATCCATAATGAAGATATATCAAATTTGGTTTAAAGGAGAATAAGACATGAGAGTCAATAAGATTTTATATATCGTGCTCGCATTGTTCCTAGGCAACTTTGGCGTGCATAAGTTTTATTCCGGACAAAACGGCCAAGCGATTTTACACTTAGCATTCTTTTGGACTGGTATCCCGCACGTTATTGCGATTATCAGTGCCATTAAAACATTGCTGTTCAGACCTGCAGATAAACACGGCAACATCAAATTTTAACGAAGCATGGAGTTGAAGTGATATGAATAAAGCAACAATTCTTTCGTACTTGCACGAAAATCCAAGCAAGTATTTAATCCTTTATATGGATAATGATAATGAAATCTCAGTAGAAGCTGTCGAAGAAGACTCAAATGCAGGTGTCTTGCACGTCACAGAACCTTCTGAGTACGTTGTAGATATCACCAAAATTTCATATTTTGAATTATTGCAGCGTTCTACGTATTAAGGATAAAGAAAGTATAATTAAAGAAAAATAAAGAACCTGGATGCTTGATTGTTATTAAAACAGTCAAACCATCCAGGTTCTTTTTGTATAACCCTTTACGGGTGAAAAATCAGTAATAATACTACCGCTACGATTTGTGCAATCGTTGTGGTAATAATTCGACGCGTATAAAAATAGCTGATGGATAATATCGCCTGTACTATAAATATAAAGATACAGAGCCAGATTTGATCAAAATAGAAAAAGAGCGAACTCGAAGCCAAGGCAGTAATCACAATCGCTGCCCAAACCGGCAATTTAAGGTTTAGTAATTGCTTTTGCAATACTGTTCTCATATAAAGTTCATGACATGGAATGACAAATAACAATGTCACTAGAATCTGCCATTTAAAATAAACACCAGAACGTGATAAATCTTTAATTAAGGACTTATAAGTAATATCTGCAGACATCAGCGACATAATTAATTGCACAATAATCAACGCAAGCGCTGTTAAGATACCTATACCTATAGACGTCAACAACCGCTTGGATTCTAAATCACGTTGATAAAAGACATAACTGATACCCGCAAACAACATAATACCTGTATAAAGATACCAGTATTCTTGGCGTTCTCCCCACATAATGATTAAGATTATATGGAATACTATAAAGCTTATTACAAACCACAATAATGCTTTTGTATTAGTTTTCATTCGTTTTTAACCTTCTTGATCAACTATCTTATAGCGTTTATGATTAATTACCGTTTTTTCAGGTAAATCTAATTCTTCAAAGTTTTTCATAATCGTTAAGTCAACAATAACTGAGTTATCGTTAATCTTTTCGACACGGCCTCTTAAACCGTCATAAAATTCTACAATATCTCCTACTTCTGCAACAGTCATTACAGGTCCTCCTTGAATTATACTATTCTATATTGTACTAAAATTCGCCCCTCAAATAAACAAATATCCTGTAAACACGTTATAATTGAATATGAAGTCCGACTAAGTTGCGAAAGGCAAAGTGTATAGTTGGCATTTTATCCTAAAATGCGTCATAAATAAAGTAACAAGCAAAGTATGTACAAAGGAGAGAATAAGCATGAAGTTTGTTAGTAATAAAGGCATTACAGACCCCAGTTTAAATTTAGCAATGGAAGAATATATATTAAAACATCTTCCGCAAGATAACGATTACTTCTTATTTTATATTAACCGCCCTTCTATCATTATCGGTAAAAACCAAAATACGATTGAAGAAGTCGATCAACATTATGTAGATGAACATAATATCGATGTCATTCGCCGTATTTCTGGCGGCGGTGCAGTATATCACGACTTCGGCAACTTAAACTTCAGTTTCATCACAGATGATGACGGCAATAGTTTCCATAACTTCAAGAAATTTACAGAGCCGATAGTGCAAGCATTGCGCAGTATTGGTGTAAACGCTGAAATGACAGGACGCAACGATATTCAAATCGGACCGGCAAAAATTTCAGGAAATGCGATGGTGAAAGTCAAAGAGCGTATGTTCAGCCACGGTACATTGATGCTCGACAGCGACTTAGATGAGGTCACAAACGCATTGCGTGTCAACCCTGCTAAAATCAAATCTAAAGGAATCAAATCTGTACGCAAACGTGTCGCAAACATTTCAGAGTTCCTAGATGAACCTATGGGCATTGAGGAATTCAAAGAAATTATTTTAAAACACATCTTCGGAGAACATGAGGTAGAAGAATACCCATTAACAGATGAAGATTGGAAGAATATAGAAGCACTAAGCAATGAAAAATATCGCACATGGGATTGGAACTATGGTAAAAACCCTAAATACAACTTTGAACGTGAAGAAAAATTCGAGAAAGGCTTCGTTCAAGTTAAGTTAGATGTCAAACGCGGTCGTATCGAACATGCGAAAATCTTCGGAGACTTCTTTGGGGTCGGCGATGTAGCTGATTTAGAACACGCTTTAATCGGCAGCTTGCATAATTTCGAAAGTATCGAAGCAGCACTATCTGAATATGATATCTACCATTACTTCGGAGATATTCCTAGAGAAGAACTCATTCGACTCATGTCATAAAAATAAAATAATGCATACAAAAAAGGTCTATTCATTACTTGTTAGAAAATGAATAGACCTTTATTTTAAACAGGAACCTGACGACGAGTTAGCCAATTAAAACATCCTCCAATTGATTGTATTCTTCAGTGTAGCGATTGAATGCTTCTTCATCCTTTTCAACTAATGCTTGATCAATCAGCACCGCCAACTTTTCTTTACGTACATTACGCAATGCTTGGTCGATTACCAATTCTACCCCTAAATCATTTACATTGGCTACGAATGCTTGAAGCGTCCCATTTTTTACATTGATATTGTGATTCATTATAATCACTGCCTTTCTCTTTTTAATTTAACTATGAGTATACATGTCATTTTATCTAAAATCAATGAATATTCTGACTTTTTAAAAAATAAAATGTGTAATATTAATACAAAAGTTTCTATTGACTTCTCAAGGTGCTAGTATACAATAATTACATGATTAGATTTTTAACTTAAACTAATCTCTACCAATTAAATAGGAGGAAACGTTCATGGACGAACACTGTATCTTTAAAAGCGACGATATGGCTATGGTTCCGATTCGCACAGACCAGTATGGTGACCTGCATACACAAATTCTCACCTACAAAAAAGAACCGAGGATTGCAGCGCATACACCGCAAAAAACTTTAGAAGCTTCCTGCCGCTTCTACGGATCAACTTTCCAAAACCTTCGTTCCGACACCGCTCGGCTTTCTAAAATTAATAGTAAACCCCCTATTTTACTATCACCTGTTATTTCAATCTTTTTATTCTCTACACATTCAGAGCGCTCTGAAGACAATATCTGGATTAACATTGAATTCATCCAAGATGTCAAAGCATTAAAAAACAACGCAACCAAAATCACCTTCTCAGATGGTCAATCTCTTATCACTACAGCCACTGTACGTACTATTTGGCATCAGTATAAAAATGCGGCCTATTACGAACACATTATCCGCAAACATGTTAAGAAGATTAAATGGAACACAGATAATCCCATTGACTACTCCAAACCTGCCTTAGATGTCTATGAAACACTATGTACCTATCTCGTAATTAATAACACACCAAAGGTCTAGGGTATTTTTAAACGATTTAAACACTTTGTTAAAATGCGGGATGTTTATATTGATTGAGTGTAAATGTTCCGCAACTTTTTCGTTATTTTCTCTTGAATTATTTTAACAGGTTGTTATAATAGTATTTGTGCTCGAAGAAATCTAATTATATTATTCCACAGTAGCTCAGTGGTAGAGCTATCGGCTGTTAACCGATCGGTCGTAGGTTCGAGTCCTACCTGTGGAGCCATTTTTGGAAACGTACTCAAGTTGGCCGAAGAGGCGCCCCTGCTAAGGGTGTAGGTCGCGAAAGCGGCGCGAGGGTTCGAATCCCTCCGTTTCCGTTAACATTTAACAGATACTTAAAAGAAACGCTGTATATACAGTGTTTCTTTTTTTATGCCTTAACATTCATTAATAATTTTAATGTCCGATACCATTTGACCTTTCCTTTTACAATTTATATCCGAACCGAAAACAGGAAGATTTTTCATTCTTATCATGAAAAATCTTCCTGTTTTAATTTTAAATAGAAGTTACCAACTCGTAAAGCTGGCAGTTTCTTGATTGTAAATACCAAAATGCAATTCCAATTTCGTTTTAGACTTTCCCCTTGCCCTAAGGGGCATTCTAGCGTGACTTTTGAAACACTTCCACTTTATGTTCTTCCTGATTCTCTTCTGTATATTTAGTTATTCCTTAGGATTGATACATTTTTGCATTATTATATAGTCTTTACAATCATAGTTAGATATTTTTTAAGTTCTCTTACAAACCCATATTTATCCATTCTATATCTACATCCATTGAAGTAAAGAACTTTATTGTCAGTGCAAATATAATAGTCATTTGTTTTAACTATTAATTTAGAAATGAAATTTAGCTTCAGCTTCAATACATTTTATTTTTCATCATAAGTCTCTAGTAAAGCTTTTGATACGTGTTCAATATCAGGATATATAAACCCTTCTGTAATTCCAATCATTTTAAGTTGTTTTTTTAGTTCCCTCTTTTCTTTGCCCTTTATTTTTATTCTTAACTGCTTCTTATCCTTATCTTTCAAAGAAAAATGTTGGATAGATTTGTCTATTTGTTTGTGTACTTCATCTTTTAACGTTTTATTTGTCTTATTATTTTTATTTCGAATATTTTTTTTGACCTTTTTAATATTGACATACTTAGGAAACATAAACGCCCCTTGTTGTTGTCTAATACGATCTGTTGTTTTAGATGGTAATACTAAATGTGCAATATTTAAGTCTTTATATATTTTAAACGGATAATTCAATCTTTCTCTTACTCTTGCTCTTTGATTTAAAATTTCCATAAACTTCACAATATTTGTTTTGTGTATTTTACGTTTTTGGTCACTTATGTTATAACATTCTTCATTCTTTTGAATAAGAGAGTCAAGCTCATCAGTTGTTGTTTCTAAACAATTTTTGAAATTTTTTTCAAACCATTTACATGCACGTAGGAAATTATCTATTAATTGTTGATTTACTAAATTTAATCCACTTTTTATAGCAACAGTATGACCTGTGTCAAATTTTTCATCTTCTTTTTTTACTGAATACATATAGACATATCCATCATCCTCATCAGATCCTTCTAGTGAAAAATAAAGTGCCACTATTGGATTGCTAGTAACATCCAACATTCTTGTCACAGCACCATAATGTTGCAACTCCGAAATTAACCTTACTAATGATGTATTTTCTCCATAATCATCTCTCCCTAATTCATTTAATAATGTTCTATAGTAATATTCACTACCATGTTCTGCTAATTTAGGTTGACGATACAATGTAGGGATTCGGCGGTTATAGTTTGAACTTTCTCCTCTAAAATATAAGTGTTCTCCTTGTGAATGACTATCTTTTGTTTTCTCTTTAAGAATCCTAATAAATTCGGTTAGTTCACTTATCTCTGTTTCAGTATAAATAACTTTTTCTTTGTTTTGATTATTATTCTCCACTTTTATGCCCCTCATTTAGTTTTATAATACTTAGAATACTGTTCAAATCTCTTTCTTATTTTGGTATTTACATCTTACACTACCGTATATTTCGAAACTAATTTCATTAAATCATGTATCCAAATCTCATCAGCCCTTCAACTTACAAAAAATAAGTTTGATTATACCATCTTTCAGACATAAAATAATCCTTTTAACACTCAACTTAATCTGATTAGTTTTTCTTCTCTAATGAATTTTGATAATGATAAAGTTTTGCTACAGTCTGGAACTTCGATTTCATGATATCACTCTTGCCGTTTTTCAAATCTCTCACTGTTTGATCCGGAACATTAGAACCTTTTGCGATTTTAGATACCGGATGATTTTCAAATAATTTCTCAATCTCCTGTACAATCACTTCCACTTCATTCATACATTCCCACACTCCTTTCAACGAAAAGTGTTTCATTTTCTATTCTATTTACCAATGCACATACTTTATAAACAATTGTTTTCAACACTTTAGTTACAAGTTACTGAACTTTGAAAGAATAGTTATGGTATAGATTACTATCTAAGTGAACTAAGTTTATTCAGACTTATTTATCTGACTACTATCATTACACTGTATACTATATAATAAATATAGGTTCTAATATTATATTTAGAGATGTTGTACAAGAAAAGTGTAGTACGTTTTAACAGTGTTTGATTTCTGTTAATATTCAGAATCTTTTGTTGCTTTGAACTATATTTCATGCTATGATTACGTCATTAATTCAATTTTACTTTAGTTCGGTAGAGAGTAAAAGCATTAGGTGAAAGTGAGGAACTATAAATGGAATACATCGAATACCAAGATAAGGTGCTTAAAAGAAAAGAATTAGAATTGCGTTTTTTAAACTATTTCCAGTCGCATCAATATGAAGTGATTGATATGCATTTGATCGAACGTTTGAATTGGCAGCAGTTAACTCAAGATGATTTAGAAAGTATGGGTACACGCAGTATATGGAAAAATGGTCAAAACTTCTTTGCGCTTCGCAATGACTGGACTGATCAGCTGCAACATTATGTGCGTACTTATTCGTTGAATCTTAAACAAGTTGCTTATGCCGGTCCTATCGCAAACAACGAGCATATCAGTACCAACTTAGGTATTGAAGTCTTCCATCCTTCTTACGAAGAAATGTTGACGAGCTTTCAATTGATGTTGCGTTTTATTCAACAAGAGATGAAACAAAAGGTAGATTTTGCGGTCATCGGCCACTATCAATTGTTATCGCTGTTATTAACAGATGAAGAACGTACATCCAACATCTTACAGCTCATTAATGAGCGCAACCTTTCAGAGTTGAGCAAGCAATTGCCGAAAGGTCATAAATTAATCACTTTATTGAAACAACCGACACATTTACAGCTGGATTATATTCAGTCTCTTATTCCGAATGATCATCCGACTTACTTATCGCTTTTAAGATGGTCAGAAGAATTGAAACGTGCAGGTATTTCAACTATTCATTTAGATATTACAACAATGCCGCCGAAATCATATTATATCGGCAGTTTTATGCAGCTGTTCCAAAATGACCAATCAGAACCGATTATGTCCGGCGGTCATTATAATGGTGAAATTGATGGTTTCGGATTCGGAATTAAAATTGATTAGGAGGAAGACATTATGTTAACGATTGCCCTCAGTAAAGGCAGATTACTCAAGGACTTCATTAAATTTTTAGAACACAACAACAACCCTATCTGGGCAGAAGCTTTAAACCAACGTGAACGTAAACTTCAAATTACCGTAAAAGGTATTAAGTTTATCTTGGTTAAAGGTACAGATGTACCGACTTACGTTGAAGAAGGTATCGCAGATTTAGGGATTACCGGCAGTGATATCTTAAGCGAAAAGCCGAACCATAACGTCAACAACTATATCGATTTACCATTCGGACAATGCCATTTCTCAGTCGCTGCGAAACCAGAAGTAACTGATATCCGCCGTGTTGCGACCACTTACGTCAATACAACACGCAATTATTTCAACCAGCTTGGCCAAGATGTCAGTATTATTCCGTTATCCGGTTCTGTGGAACTTGCGGCAGTCGTGGATATGGTTGATGCGATTGTCGACATTGTCCAAACAGGTACTACACTTAAATCCAATGGATTAGAAGAACGTGAACATATCGGCGATATCAACGCTAAATTGATTACGAACAAACACGCTTTCTTCAGCAAATCAGCAGCAATCGAAAGTTTTATTCAACAATTGGGGGTTTCTATCCATGCTCAATAAAGAAGAATTTTATCAACAATTTCAAGATGTCTCAGAAATTAAACAAGATGTCTTAGACAGTGTCAATACGATTATTCAAAAAGTTAAAGCTGAAAAAGACCAAGCACTCTTTTACTATAATAAACAATTCGACGGTGTCTCACTTTCGCAATTAGAAATTCCGCAAAGCGAAATCCACCAAAGTTTGGATCAAATCACACCTGAATTGAAAGCTGCTTTAACGCAAAGTTTTGAAAATATCAAAGCATTCCAAGAACGCATCAAACATGAAGATGTGATTGGAGAATATACCAGCGAAATCTACAACCCGTTAGAAAGTGTCGGTATTTATGTACCTGGCGGAAAAGCTGCTTACCCTTCTACCGTCTTAATGACCGCAACACTCGCTAAAGTGGCAGGAGTTGAAAATATTGTAGTAGTAACTCCGCCGCAAGCTGAAGGCATTAAACCAAGTATCTTGGCTGCTTGTAAAATTGCCGGAGTCGACCGTGTCTTTCAAGTCGGCGGCGCACAAAGTATCGCAGCACTTGCATTTGGGACAGAATCTGTACCGAAAGTCGACAAAATCGTAGGTCCGGGCAACCAATTTGTAGCCGTAGCAAAACAATTATTATACGGCTATGTCGGTATCGATCAAATCGCAGGACCAAGTGAAATCATGATTATCGCAGACGAAACTTCACAACCAGAATTTATCGTGCAAGATATCTTAGCACAGTCTGAACATGATGAACGTGCCCGTACATTCTTGCTTTCAACCAGCAAATCACTATTAGAACAAGTAGAAGCATTATTGCCGGATGCAATTGAAGCGGCACCTAGAAAAGCAATTATTGAACCGAGTGTGCGTGACTTCCACTACCCTATTCTCACTCAAAATACTGAAGAGAATATTGAAATTGCGAACTACGTAGCACCTGAACATCTATCGATTCAATCTGAAAATCCAGAACAATACATCAATAAAATCAAATATGCAGGTGCAATGTTCTTAGGTTCTTATGCGCCTGAAGCTTTAGGCGATTATAATGCAGGACCAAGCCACGTCTTGCCGACAAACCAAACATCACGCTTTACAAACGGATTAACAGTCAATGACTTCCTTACCAGCCACTCGGTTATCCGCTTTAATCAAGAAGCATTCAAAGACTACGCACAAGGTGCAATGGCGCTTGCACATGAAGAAGGCTTATACCAACATGAAGCCTCTGTCAAAGTAAGATTAGAAACGGAGGAATCTTAATGATATATATTGATAAAAACGAAAGTCCGATTCCAGCACTTTCTAAAGAAGAAATAAACGAGGTCATCAATACTAGTGATTTCCGTCTTTACCCTGAAACACAATACGATGCATTTTTAGAAGCATACGCTGCTTATTATAATTTGAACACTAATCAAGTCCTCGCAGCTAACGGTTCAGATGAATGGATTCAAAAATGTATGTTAGCACTGCCGAAAGGTCCTGTGTTGACACTCAGTCCTGATTTCGTTATGTATACAGAATTTGCGCATCAAACAGACCGCGCTATCGAGTATGTCACATGCGATGCAGATTTCCGCTTCTCGCTCGACGCGATTTTAGATCGTATCGATGCCGTACAGCCTGCATTCTTCATCATGAGCGTACCGCATAACCCTACTGGAGAACAGTACCCTTATGCGTTCTTACAAGCCATCAGCGAGAAAATGAAAGCACTTGGCGGCTATTTTGTCATCGACCAAGCATATATTGAATTCGGCGAACCGATTGAAGTTCCGCTAGATGATCATATTATTGTCATGAAAACATTAAGCAAAGCCTTCGCATTAGCCGGCTTGCGTATCGGTGTGGTGATTTCTACACCTAAGACAATTCAATTGCTCAATCGTTTTGCACATCCTTATCCGATGAGTACACTCTCTCTCAGATTGGCTGAAACCTTATTCAGAGATACAGCACGTGTAGAATCATTGATTGCTGAACAACGTTATTTATGCCGAAAACTCAATGACATCTTCCATAAGTATGCGAGCGACAAAATAAAAGTCGTACCCTCTAAAGCAAACTTTGTCTTCACTTATGGCGACAATGCACGCAGCTTAGGCGAATATGTAATGCAGCATGGCTTCCAGCCTCGTATTTATGATGAAGATAATTTAAAAGAAGCAGTGCGTTATTCTATCGCAACTGACAAAGAATTAGATCAATTAGCTGAAATTATTAAAGAATGGAGTGAGCAGTTTTGACCTATCAAAAACAACGAGCAACTAAAGAAACTCATATTGACGCGACTTTAGATTTTACCGGCAAGTCAGAAACAACGATTCAAACAGGTGTCGGTTTCTTAGACCATATGCTGACTTTATTCAGTTTCCACAGCGGTATCAGTGTACAGTTGGAAGTAAAAGGAGATACGTATGTCGATGATCATCACACTACAGAAGATATCGGTATTGTCTTAGGCCAATTAATCTTAGAAGCCGTCCGAGACAAAACATCCTTCACTCGTTACGGCACATTCTATATTCCGATGGATGAAACATTGGCACGTGTTGTCACTGATATCAGCGGCCGTCCATTCTTATCATTCAATGCGGAATTCTCAAAAGAAAAAGTAGGAACTTTCGATACCGAATTAGTCGAAGAATTCTTCAGAGCACTGGTTATTAATGCGCGTTTGACTACACATATCGACTTGATTCGCGGCGGCAATACCCACCATGAAATCGAAGCTATATTCAAAGCCTTTGCGCGCAGCTTGAAAATCGCTTTAGCAGAAAGCGATTCAAACGGTGTACCGTCATCTAAAGGAGTGATTGAATGATCGCGATTGTAGATTACGGTGTCGGCAACATTAAAAATGTTGAACGTGCTGTTGCACATTTAGGCTATGATGCCAAATTAACACGTGATTTTGATGAAATCCGTGAAAGCTCGCATATCATTTTACCGGGTGTCGGACATTTCAAAGATGCGATGACCGCTTTAAAAGATACCGGCCTCGATCAATTGTTAATAGAACTCAAAGACAGCAAACCTTTTATCGGTATTTGTTTAGGAATGCAAGTGATGTTTGAACATAGCGATGAAGGCGACGTTGACGGCTTAGGGATGATACCTGGCCGCGTTGTGCCTATCCAAACAACTTATCCTGTACCGCATTTAGGATGGAATAATTTAGAAAGTACACATCCCCTTTTACATCAAGATGTGTACTTTATCCATTCTTATTATGTCCAAACACAAGCACCGATTATTGCGACAGCAGATTACGACTTGCCGATTACTGCTATCGTACAATCCGATAATAAAATCGGAATTCAATTTCATCCGGAAAAAAGCGGCGATTTCGGATTAGAAATTTTAAATCAAGCATTGAAAGGTGGTTTTCTCCATGATTGAAGTTTGGCCCGCGATTGATTTAATAGATTCTACCAGTGTCCGCCTGACTGAAGGCGACTATGATACGAAAGAAGCAATGGCACGTACTGCAGAAGAAGCCATTGCCTTTTACAGCAAATATACATGCGTCAAACGTATTCATGTGATTGATTTGATTGCTGCGAAGACAAAGCAGCCGGTAGAAGCGGATTATATCGAACAGCTTGTCGGTTTAACAGACTTGCCGATTGAAGTCGGCGGCGGTATCCGTTCTATTGAAACGATTGAAGATTACTTTAATAAAGGCGTTGCTTACACGATTGTCGGCACAAAAGGCATTCAAAATACAGAGTGGTTAAAAGCCGCTGCACAGCAATTCCCAGGCCGTATTTATCTATCAGTCGATGCGTTTGTGGATGAAATTAAAGTCAACGGCTGGCTTGAAAATACCGGTTTGAACCTTTTTGATTTTGTAAAAGAAATTGAAGATGCGCCGCTTGGCGGTCTGATTTATACAGATATTTCAAAAGACGGCAAATTAGAAGGCCCGAACTTTGACTTAACAAAACAATTAGCACAATCTACTTCATTGCCAGTAGTAGCTTCAGGCGGTATCCGCAGTGCAGAAGATTTAAAACGTTTAGAAGCAGACGGTGTTCATGCGGCAATCGTCGGCAAAGCCGCAAATACAGAATCATTTTGGGAGGGTTTAAATTGATTAAAAAGCGTATTATTCCCTGCCTTGATGTTAAAGACGGCCGTGTGGTTAAGGGCGTTCAATTCAAAGGTTTGCGCGATATCGGCCACCCAGTGGAGCTTGCTGAATATTATAATCAAGAGCTTGCGGATGAATTAGTATTCTTAGATATTTCGCGAACAGAAAGCGGCCATCAAATGATGCTTGATATTATCGAAGAGACCGCTTCTAAACTCTTCATTCCGTTAACCATCGGCGGCGGCATCAGTTCTGTCGAGGATATTTCAACCTTGCTCAAACATGGTGCAGATAAAGTATCGCTTAATTCCAGCGCTTTACGTAATCCTAAATTAATCCAAGCAGCCAGCCAAAAATTCGGTTCGCAATGTATTTGTATTGCGATTGATGCGAAGTGGGAAGAAGACAAGCAAGATTGGTTTTGTTACACACACGGAGGCAAACAACGCACAGATAAACGTGTATTGGACTGGGTTAATGAAGTCGAAGACTTAGGTGCCGGAGAATTATTAGTAACGAGTATGGATTATGATGGTGTCAAACAAGGTTTTGATCATCGTTTATTAAAACAAATCAATGACCGCGTTTCGATTCCGATTATTGCTTCAGGCGGCGGAGGCAACGCACAGCACTTTGCGGATTTATTCAAAGCTACAGATGTCTCTGCTGGTTTAGCCGCAAGTATTTTCCACGATAAAGAAACAACTATAGGTGCAGTCAAAGCATTTCTAAAAGACGAAGGAGTGAATGTCAGATGGCAGTAACACCAGACTTTTCAAAAGGATTAATTCCAGCAATCTTGCAGCATTATCAAACCAAACAAGTGCTCATGCTGGGCTATATGAATGAAGAAGCATATAACAAAACATTAGAAGATAAAGTATGCTGGTTCTATTCGCGCAGCAAAGGCCGTTTATGGAAAAAAGGAGAATCTTCTCATAACTACCAGCACGTCATCGACATTAAATTAGATTGCGATCAAGATACAGTCTTAGTAATGGTTGATCCAGACGGTCCGACATGCCATACAGGCGCAACCAGCTGTTTTAATACCACAACACCTTTCTTCATCGACAGTCTGCAAGACATTGTGCAGTCACGTGCCGACAGTGATGATGAAAGCTCTTATACACACTATTTATTAAAATCAGGTGTTGAAAAAATCACTAAAAAATTCGGCGAAGAAGCATTCGAAGTCGTCATTGCCGCAATGAAAGACGACCAAGAGGAATTGACGAACGAAACAGCCGATGTACTTTACCACCTCTTTGTATTGCTTCATGCTTGCGGTGTCACTGTTGAAGATGTGAAACAGGTCTTACAATCCAGACATCAAAAAAGCGGCAATTTCAAAGGTGAACGAAAAGATATTCAAGATTGGTAAAATATCTCCATACAATAAGAAAAGCATGTGCTTGATTCTTTTAAATAAAAGAATCAAACACATGCTTATTTTTATGATGAGTATATAGCATTTGAGTTTAAATACAACATTAACCGATTTGAACTTTCTCTTTCGGATAATGATACAACACAGGTTCTTTGCGTCCGCCGACCATAAGTATGAAGGATATTAAGCCGACACGACCGATAAACATCAATACCATCAGTACTACTTTGGACATATCGCCGCCATCACTCGAGAGTCCGAGCGATAAACCGCAGGTTCCAAAAGCAGACATTACTTCAAAGAATACTTGAAGCACTGAGAATTTAGCACCTTCTGCTGCTTGGATGATAATAATAGATGTTAGTGATAAAAACGTTGCGACACTTAACACCATAAATGTCTTTTGAATATCCGAAGGCATGATCTCACGGTTGAAGACTTTAATCGTATTTCTTTCAGTATCCGTTCTGAAATTCAGCATAAATAAGATTAAAATCGCAAATGTCGTTGTTCGAATTCCTCCGCCTACTGAACTTGGAGAAGAACCGATAAACATTAGAACACCCATGAGCGAGTTCGTCGCATCTGTAAATTGCGTAATATCAAAAGTTTGCAGTCCTGCACTTCTCGTTGTCGTCGATTGGAACATGGCGTAAAAGAGTGCTTTGTGCCAACTTGCATCTTTCAATGCGTGGCCGGACTCTAAGATTAAAATCATAATTGTTCCGAAGACGAATAATGCTAAATATGTGATTGTTGTAATTCTCGCAAAGAGCGAGAAACGGAAATTCGGATTTCTGTTGCTGATGTATGCTTTGATCTCAAGCAATACTGGGAAACCGATTGAACCTAAAGTGATTAAAAACATCACTATCGTTTGTACAAAATAATCATTTGCATATGGAATCAATGAGTTCCCTGTAATATCAAGTCCTGCGTTGGTTGTGGATGCTACTGATACGAAGAAGCCTTGCATTAAGGCATACTGAATATCTGAAGTATCTCGATAAAAGTAGAATGCTAATAACAGCGCTCCTACTAATTCAATCAGCAATACAGCTCTGACAATCTCGATAATCAGTTGTACTGCACCGCTCATTGTATGGCGGTTATTGTCTAGCATAATCATTTGACGTTCGCGCAAGCCGATATGTTTGCCTAAAATCAGCCACAGCACTGTGCCGAGTGCCATTACTCCGACACCGCCGATATTTAAAATAATCATAATCACTATCTGCCCGAATGTTGAATACGTATCTGCAATAGTTACGGGCGTTAATCCAGTTACACTGATACCTGATACCGCCACAAATAAAGTGTCGATCGGATCAACCTTTACGCCGGGTTTAAGGACGTAAGGCAAGTTCAACATCAAAAATGCAGCGATAATTGCTATAAGATAGAATAAGACAATACCTTGTTGAGGACTGGATCTTTTGAATAACTGATTAAAAATGGACAACTCTTTTCACCTCAACGTTACTTCAATTTAATCGTAATATCCTTAAGTTTACCATTTCTATATAGTTTTGCCGATATTGGTTTCAGATCATCTTTATGTTGGAAAACAATCTGTCTATATCTTAAGTTATCTTCGATTTTTTTACCATCTAATTCTACAATAATATCGCCTGTTTTTAAACCTGCTTTTTCACCTGGTGAATCGTCAGTGACTTCTCTGACTACCACACCTTGCTCTACATCTTTCGGTACATTGAATTGCGAACGTTCGCTGTCGCTTAATTCAGCTACATTTGAAAGTGCAACGCCTGTATTCGGATATGTGACATGTCCTTTTTCTTCGAGCTGTTTTGCAAGTTTGACTGCTTGATTAACCGGAATCGCAAAGGCCATACCTTCAACTGCAGGCATATCGATTTTCAAAGAAACAATGCCGACTAACTTGCCGTTTTGATCCACTACTGCACCGCCAGAGTTCCCTGGGTTGACAGGCGCATCAATTTGAAAGGCTCTTGTCAGTACATCATATTTTTGGTCTTTATCAATATCTACCGGCACATTACGGTTAAGTCCTGAAACGACACCATTTGAAATACTGCCTTTAAAGTCTGCTCCTAATGGGTTGCCGACAGTGATGACAGGCTCTGCCAACTGTAATTGATTCGAATCGCCGATTTGAATTGCTTTGACGTCGCTGTCTTTTTCAACATCTGCTTTCACCACAGCAATATCAGAGTATTTATCTTTGCCGATCACTTTGCCTGTTGTTTCTTTAGAATCATCATAAAGAATACGCTGTGTCTTTTTATCTCCTACTACATGACTATTCGTCAATATAAAAATGGAGTCGTCCACTTTTTTGTAGACGACACCTGAACCAATCTCATTATCAGATTTTGCTGTTTCCTTATCTACTGAGCTGGATTGCTTGCTCTTATTTTCAACTGTAACCACGGAGTGGATAGAACTTTTAGCTGCTTTCATCATAGCGGTTTGTTTCTTATCGCCGCTGCCGCTCAGTGTTGCCACGTCGCCTGCTGTACCATCATCACGGTTTTGCAAGTTGTGGAAAATCGCAAACAGTAAGAGTACTAAAATAATAACACCGATCGCAATCGCAATTTTAGCCCAATGTTTTTGGAAGAAGGCTGCCGCTTGGTTATTGTGTCCTTCTTTTTCTTCATTGTGTACATCAGACGTTTCTCTTCTCTTTTGTTCAGGAGAGAATGCAGGTTTTGGTGCTTCTTTTGCATTTGCTCCGTCCTCTTCTTTTTCTGATGCTGAGGCAGCTTTTTGATTTTTCACTGTTTCTTGTTTAGCACCTTCTGTTGTATCTGACGTCTTTTCTTTATGTATGCCTGTAATCGGCGACACAACTTCATTTGTACTTGCTGCTTGTGTTTCTTTTTCATCCTCAGGTGCTTCTTTGCCTTGTGCAATCGCCTGTTGATGGTTGATTTCTTCTTGTGTAAGCTTTTCGATACGTGCTTTTCTTAAATTGTCTTTAACACGTTCTTCATTATTCTTAGCTTGCATTGCTGCTTTTTCTTTTTCTTGCTGCTGTTGTTCTTTTTCTTGTTGAACACGCTGCTCTCTTTCTTCGTTATGGAAGAATTCCCGACGTTTTCGCTTATAATGACTTTTAGGAATGACTTGTTTTTCATCCGGCTGATGCTTGTCATTTGAATGTTTCTCTTCTGTCATCATTACGCCCCCTTCACTACAATCTTTCTAGTCTATTATGACACAATCTTTTATGAATTTCTTGTAAATTCGTGCTTATTCTCTATTTTCCTTGATTTTTTTCAAAAATAAAACACTTGATGCAAAATTGAACGCATCAAGTGTTTTATCCTCTATCTGATTAGTGAGATTTTTGTTGTTTATTGTGACGGACTGAAGAAATCCAGCCGATAAATACAAGTCCTAACATCACTGCCCAGAAAATGATTTGCCATAGTGTTGAATGTGGGAAATGTTCTGGGATGATTTGGATTTTCGGATGTGCTAATACAAGGATGACTAATTTAATCCCTACCCAGCCGACAATTGCGAAGGCTGCACCTTCAAGGCCAGGGTATTTGTTAAGCAATTCGACAAACCAAGTTGCCGCAAAACGCATTAAGATAACACCAATCATACCGCCTAGGAACATTACTGCGAATTGACCTAAGTCCATTCCGCCGAAATGAATGCCTAAAGGTTTTAATGTAAAGGCAATTGCCATAGCTGCTAACATAGAATCGATCGCAAAGGCAATGTCCGCAAATTCAACTTTAGCCACTGTACCCCAGAATTCTTTCGGGCTGGCTTTTTTCTCTTGGCCATGTTCATCAAAGTGATGGTCATCGCCTTCAGGCTGTTCTGGACCATGTCCTTTAGCTTTAAAGAATTTATAAAGGTTGCGCGCTGACATATAAATTAAATAAGCGGCACCTGCTGCTTGGATAAACCAGAAGTTGACTAAGTAACTGATTAAGAATAGTGATGCAAAACGAAAAACAAATGCACCTAGTAAACCGTAAAATAGTGCTTTCTTTCTTTGCTCAGGCGGTAAGTGTCTTACCATAACGGCCATTACAACTGCGTTATCTGCAGCCAGCAAGCCTTCCAAAAATACGAGTACGAGCAATACCCATCCGTAGGATAAAATTAAACTCGGATCCATCTAAAGACCACTCCTTATTAAAAATCATCGTGTGCTGAAGTTGCTTGACATTGTTCTATCATGTTTGTGCTTAAAAAAGCTGCTTTTCTATTTATCGCCGTTTTAAATCGTGCTCAAACATCTTTAGTACAATTTGATACAAAATAAAAGAGACCTATGCTAAATAAATAGCAAAGGTCTCACTTGAAAACATATCTTTATTATATGCATTCCATTTTACCGGAAGTGTCAGGCACTTCGTAATGACGACAAAATGTTGAAGCGGACTTAATTCCGACTTCGTAAGTTACTCCCCTCTGACATGACTGTCATAGGTATTCAATTATTTAAAATAAGTATACCCTATTACAGTCTTACAATAAACTATAAAGTTTAATTTCAGGGAATTTTTCTTCAAACCATCGTGTCGCAAATTCGTTTTCAAATAAGAATACTTTTTGTTCATAGCGGTCTTGTACCAGAATAGAACGTGCTGTACTCATTTTATCTTGAATCGCATCTTCATTTTCTACCCAGCGTGCAATTTTGCGGCCGACCGGTTCCATAATAACGTCCACATTATATTCATTGTTCATACGGTGCTCGAACACTTCAAATTGAAGCTGTCCGACTGCCCCTAAAATAATTTGGTTCGTATGCAATGTTTTATAGTATTGAATAGCACCTTCTTGTACCAGCTGCTCAATACCTTTATGGAAATGTTTTTGTTTCATAACGTTTTTCGGCGATACTTTCATAAACAGTTCAGGTGTGAACTGCGGTAAATCTTCAAAGCTGTATTTTTGGTTGCCGCCGACTAATGTATCTCCGATTTGATAGTTGCCTGTATCGTACAATCCGATAATATCTCCTGCAACTGCGTGGTTGATTGTTTCTTTATCATCAGCCATAAATGATGTCGAACGTGTAACTTTAGACTTTTTATTCGTACGCTGCAATTTAACGTCCATACCACGTTCGAATGCCCCGCTGACTATACGCATAAATGCGATTCTGTCACGGTGTTTAGGATCCATGTTGGCTTGGATTTTAAAGATAAAGCCAGAGAAGTCAGGCGCAAACGGGCTTACTTCTTCTTCGTCTTTCGTTAAACGGCCATTCGGCATCGGCGCATGATCGACATAAGCATTTAAGAAATTCTGTACACCGAAGTTGGCTAATGCTGAACCGAAGAATACAGGTGTTAATTCACCAGCTAAAAGCATGTCATTATCAAAGTCTTCGCCCGCTTCTTCCACTAACATAAACTCTTCGATTGCTTGTTCGAAAGTACTATCATTTGTAATCGCATGTTCTTCTTCCAACTCATAATCTTCATTAATATGCAATAAATGTTCTTCATCTCGAAAAGGCTCGATTGTACGATGTTCTCTATCGATAATACCGAAGAAGTTTTGACCCATACCTACAGGCCAGTTCATCGGATAAGTTTTAATATTCAATGTTTCTTCAATTTCATCTAACAATTCGAAAGGTTCTTTACCCACACGGTCCAATTTATTGATGAAAGTGAAGATAGGAATACCGCGCATTTTACATACTTTGAATAATTTAAGTGTTTGCGGTTCGATCCCTTTCGCACAGTCGATAACCATCACTGCACTGTCCACTGCCATTAAAGTACGATACGTATCTTCTGAGAAGTCTTCGTGCCCAGGTGTATCTAAAATATTAATATTATAATGATCGTAGTTAAACTGCATCACAGAACTTGTGACAGAAATACCACGTTCTTGTTCTACTTTCATCCAGTCACTCGTTGCGAATTTGCCTGATTTTTTACCTTTTACTGTACCTGCTTCACGAATTGCTCCGCCGAATAACAGTAATTTCTCAGTTAATGTTGTTTTCCCGGCATCCGGGTGAGAAATAATCGCAAAGGTTTTTCTGGATTCGATTTCATCCTTTATACTCATATGTTGTCTCCTTTATCAAAAATAATTAAAGTCAGTTCATGTGCTAAGTGCTCTGCCTCAGCCTCATCCATTAAGTTAAATAAATACATAATCAATTCTTCTTCTACATCTTCTGCTGACTCCTTCTTATCTAGCGCTGCAGACCAGTTCAGATCCGGAATGGCAATCAGAACTGTCTGCATCGTATCATCTGTATAACAAAAAGCTTGTGCGCCTTCTATTGCTTGAAGTGTTCTAATCTTCAGAAGGGCCACCTCCGAATTTCTTATAGGCTGCTTCTAAACCGATTAAATCATCACGGTGCGGTACTTTAACATGTCCCGGCATGATTTGATAAGGTTCGCGGCCTTTAGAAGCTAATACGACTGTGTCGCCTGGTTCTGCGACTTCAATCGCATGGCGGATACCTTCAGCACGATCTGTAAATTCTACATAATTATCATGTGTTGCACCTTTTGCAAGTTCAGCCGTCAGCATTTTAGGATCATCATTGGCTGGATTGTCAGGCGTGAAAATAACATAGTCTGCTCGGCATGCTTGTTTGCCCATTTCAGGTGTTTTCGTCAAATCACGCTCACCTGCCATACCGATTAAAAAGATTAATTTTTGTTTCACAAAAGGTTTCACTGCGTCGATCAGCTTTTCGATACCGTCAGTTGTGTGTGCATAATCGATAATCAAGTCAATCGGCAATGATGGATCTAATACTTCTAAACGTCCTTCTACAGGGTCTAATTGACTGACCACATTAACAATGTCCTGCATAGGCGTACCTTTACTCCACACCGCTGTCATGGCTGCCATAATATTAGAAATATTGAATTGTCCTACATACGGCGATTCAACATGGAAAGTGCCGTCAGGTGTCACAAAATCAAACGTTGCGCCTGTTAACGACTCTTTGATGTGCTCTGCTTTGAATTGCGCAGGTCTGTGAATACCATACGTAAAGACTTCATAAGGCGTTACACTTTTAAGATATTCTGAGAAATCGTCATCTTCATTGACAATCGCATATTTTTCTTTGCTTAAATCTTCGCCAAGCTGACTGAATAATAAAGATTTGGCATGACCATAAGCTTCCATTGTACCGTGGAAATCTAAGTGGTCTTGCGTTAAATTTGAAAAGATTGCGACGTCGAATTCAACACCGCTTAAGCGTCCTAAAGCTAAACCGTGGCTTGAAACCTCTAACGTCATTGCTTCTGCACCTGCTTCAACCGCTTCATGCACCTTTTTAGTCAATGTCACTGTTTCAGGTGTCGTATTCTCGCCTTTTGTGACAGTTTCATTGATTTGGTAGCCGTTTGTACCTAAATAAGCACTGCCTTTGCCGAGTTTGCGGTGAATTAAATGAATCATCGTCGCAATAGATGTTTTGCCGTTGGTTCCTGTCACACCATATGTGACTAATTGCTCGCTCGGATAATGGTACAGCTTATGTACGATTAAACTTGCCACACGTCTTGTATGCGGCACCACCACTTGTGTCACATCTCCTTGCAAGTCTTGTTTGCGTTCTACCACAATCACTTTGCATCCTTGATTTACGACATCTTGGCAGAATTTATGACTATCTACTGTATAACCTTTAGATGCTACAAAGATACTGCCTTCTTTTGCAGTACGAGAATCTGTTGTTACATCATTAATTTCTCTGTCTAAACTGCCAAGCACTTGTTTCGATTTTATCTTTTCGAACAATTCGTTCGCTTTCACATCGATCGCCCCTTCTTAGTCCAATACTATAATATTATACATTTTTCCTTCAGAAATCTAAATACGAAAACTCATTTTCTATTGTATCGTTTTCTCATTGATAATTATATCAACAGCACCATTGCAATTTGTTTTTTCAAGTTTAGCATATCGGGTTTAGGTTATAGAAATAGATAATGCCTAACTTTAAATTTGCGATAAATGTTAAGATAGTATGAAAATATTTTTATAGTGTGTTAATAAGTGTTATAATTCAGTGATGTTAGCGTCAATACTATTTAATATAAATGCAACATACGTTAAACTGTAGGCAAAGCAGTTGTACTAAAACAATTGCGTTCAAATAGGTAACATTAAATCTACTAACTGGAGGGTGGCTGCTTTCATGGTTACTCAAAATAAGAAGATATTGATAATTACAGGTTCTTTCGGGAACGGCCATTTGCAGGTGACCAATAGCGTTGTGAATCAATTAAATGAAATGAATCTCAAGCATCTTTCTGTGATTGAGCATGATTTGTTTTTAGAAGCACATCCTATTTTGACTTCCATTTGCAAGAAGTATTATATCAATAGTTTTAAGTATTTCAGAAATTCATACAAGCGTTTTTATTATAGCCGCCCGCAAGACATTGATAAATGCTTTTACAAATATTACGGTCTGAACAAACTGATTAATTTGTTGATAAAAGAAAAACCAGATTTGATATTGCTGACATTCCCGACACCGGTCATGTCAGTATTAACCGAACAATTTAATATGAACATTCCGATTGCGACGGTAATGACAGATTATCGCTTACATAAAAACTGGGTCACACCCCACTCTTCACGTTACTATGTCGCTACAGAAGATTTGAAGCAAGAATTTAAAGCTATCGGCGTACCACAAGATATTATAAAAGTTACAGGTATTCCTATTTCAGAACAATTTGATGAAGATATTGATAAAGCAGCTTGGATGCGTAAAAATCATTTAGATCCTAACCGTCCGACTGTATTAATGTCTGCAGGTGCTTTTGGTGTATCTAAAGGATTTGAAGCAATGATTTCAGATATTTTAGAACGCTCGCCTGAAACGCAAGTTGTCATGGTTTGCGGCAAAAACAAAGAATTAAGACGCAGCTTGAAATATCAATTCAAGACAAACAAAAATGTTTTAATCTTAGGTTACACACATCATATGAACGAATGGATGGCTTCTGCTGACTTAATGGTAACCAAACCAGGCGGTATCACAATTTCAGAAGCTTTAGCACGCAGAGTTCCTATGATTTTCTTAGACCCTGCACCTGGCCAAGAACTTGAAAATGCCTATTACTTTGAAGCTAAAGGTATGGGTAAAGTGGCTGATACGACAGAAGAAGCAATTGCTTTGATTACTTCACTGACACAAGATGAAACAGCGTTAAAGGCGATGTCAGCACGTATGCAAGAATTGAAAGTCAAGTACCCTACCTATAAATTATGCCGAGACCTTTTACATCTATTAGATGAATCTTCACAAGCTGAAGAAATTTATGGAAAGGTACCATTATATGCAAAGCTCTTCCTCAAGTAAAACCAACAATAACTATAAACGTAATTTCATAATTATGTTGTTTATCTTATTCTTTATGGAATTTGCACGCGGTATGTTTGTACTCGGCTACTTGCCTTTCTTGCCTACGGTATCCTCCGTAGCAGTCGGTGTGACGTCTGCGGCAGTTTCAATTCATTATATTTCTGATGCGGCAACGAACTTTGTTGTCGGTTTCTTATTGAAACGTTTTGGAGCGAAGCCGGTCTTAACACTCGGCTTCTTGCTTGCTTTCGGCAGTTTATTTTTAGTCATTTGGTTCCCATATAATCCTATCGTCTTGATTTTAAGTGCAATCTTATTAGGGGTTGCTTCGAGTCCGATTTGGGTTATTATGCTCTCTAGTGTCAGAGACGAATCACGCGGTAAACAAATGGGCCATGTCTATTTCTCATGGCTCTTTGGTTTACTTGCAGGGATGATCGGCATGCTGCTGATTGTGAAAGTCCATCCGACGCATTTCACATTCTTAATGGCACTTGTAGTGTTATTTGCATGGATACTTTACTACTTCGTGAAAATCCGTTTAACCAACTACAAAACACGCCGTCTAAAAGAACAGCTTGCACAAATTAAACGTGTAGCTCATTCCAACGGTGTACTCTTCCCGGGTATTATCTTGCAAGGTGCATCTATCAGTGCATTGGTCCCTATTTTGCCGACTTATGCAACAAAAGTAGTTAAAGTCAGCATGGTAGAATATACCGCGGCTTTAATTATTGGCGGTGTCGGTTGTGCCATTTCAATGCTGTTTTTATCTAAAATCATCGACCATCATGGCAGAAAATTCATGTACAGTGCAATCTTTACCGGCTTTATCCTGTACACACTTGCGATATTCAGCTTATCTATCATTACACAAATTTATATCGTATGGGGTGTAGCACTGTTCATCGGTTTAATGTATGGTTTCTTGCTGCCTGCTTGGAACACCTTTATGAGCAAGTTCATTAAGAAAGATGAACAAGAAGAAACATGGGGTGTTTTCAACAGCATCCAAGGTGTCGGTGCAATGATTGGACCATTAATCGGCGGTATGTTATATCAATTTACCAACAATTTGAATATGACTTTCTATTTCTCAGGCGGCGTCTTTGTTTTCCTAGCTGTATTCTACGGAATTTACTTCTTGCGAATTTCAAAACAAACACAAGCTTAAACCTGTATAGAAAGTAAAATAAATAAGGCAACCTTTTCCAACTTACTGTACTGCACCCCAAAAGTTGAACCTACAAAATTCAACTTTTGGGGTGTTTAATTATGAATAAAAGTTATAGTTTAGATTTCAAACTTAAAATATTACAAGAATACAAAAGCGGGCAAATTGGTTATGGTTCATTAGCTAAAAAGTGCAATGTTCATCATTCTTATATCGAAAGATGGATCTATCAGTACGATACCTTCGGTATTCAAGGTCTTACTTTTGGTATGACAAAAAGAAAATATTCAAAAGAAGAAAAATGTGAAATCATAGAATACCGATTGGAACATCATTTATCGTATAAAGAAACTGCGAAAATATTTAATATTCCTAACCCTTCCTTAATTGCTCAATGGCAGAAGAAATTTAATGAGTATGGTATTCTTGGCTTAAAACCAAAACCGAAAGGTCGTGTGTCCAAAGCCATGAAAAATAAGAAGAGTGAATCGTCTAACCAACAATTAAACGAAACTGAAAGAGAAGAACTTGAAAGACTACGTTATGAAAATAAATTGTTGGAAATCCAAATTGAACTCGAAAAAAAGTTACAATCCTTAGCTCGAAAAAATCAAACAAAGAAATAGTTTCAGCTATTATTGAGTTAAGGAAAGAGAAAGATTATCAGCTGAATCATATTCTAAAAGTAGCCAATATAGCTAAAAGTATCTATCATTATTGGAAAAACAATTTAGGTTTAAAAGAGTATAAGAATGCACCTCTGCTGAAGTTGATTAAAGAAATTATCGAAAAAAATCATGAACGTGTTGGTTATCGTAGAATTACCTTAGAGCTTCATGCAATGGGGATTATAGTTAATCATAAGAAAGTTTTAAGAATAACAAGAGAAAATAAACTTTTATGCACAAAGTTTAACCATAGAAGCAGAAACTATAAATCTTATAAAGGAAGCACTGGAAAAGTCGCTAAAAATATACTAAATCGAAGATTTGTATCAGATAGACCTTATCAAAAATTATTAACAGATATTACTCAATTCAATATTAAGAATACA
>NZ_QPMO01000011.1:91190-106768 GCF_003344575.1 Staphylococcus sp. EZ-P03
TTAGAATGTGCTTTGTCATCTTTAAATCAGGCTATTAAAAATATACCTGAATTAAATTATCGAACTACAGTACATTCTGATCAAGGTTGGCATTACCAGTATAAAGCGTAGGTAAAAGAGCTCAAAGCTAATCATATATTTCAAAGTATGTCTCGTAAAAGTAACTGTTATGATAATTCCTTTGGACTATTGAAACAAGAGATGTTTTATGGAGAAGAATTTAGTTCTTATGAAGAGTTGGAATTAGAAATACACAAATATATCAATTACTATAATAACGTAAGAAGAAAAGTAAATTTAAAAGGCAAGACTCCTGTTGAATACAGAAATCTTGCCTTAGGAAATTAGCTTAATCAAAAAGTTCAACTTTTTGGGTTCGCTACACACTTTCGGGGAAAGGTTGCCTTTTATCATATATGTATTTAAAAGCAAGAGGTTAAGACATTGAAGATAATGATAGTGAATACTTAATCTATCGCTGCCCTCATATGCACAATGTCTCAGCCTCGTACTTTTCTTGTATGAACTACATCACGTCTAATACGGATGCGTATTATTTAAAATTGAATGTGTCGATTTCCACCCATTTTTCTTCTTCATCGTCGTATTTCATCAATGTTAATGCACTGATTGTTTCTTCATAGTCAATACCTGCCAGTTTAACTTGGCCGAAGATATCTTCGAATTCTTGGCTTGTTAAACCTTGAGCAATTGTAAAATGCGGAACAAATGAATGTTCTGGTTGGCCATGGAAATCACCGTTGTTGAAACGATCATTCAATTCTTCTAATTCTGGTGTTTTTTCAACTTTGAAATAAATCACATTATTCACAGGCGCAAAGTTAGAAGCTTTTGTCGCATGAATGTATAGTGGTTCAATACCTTCGATACGTGATTTGATTTCTTCTTTTACTTTATCTAAATCTCCTTCTTCAACCTCAAATGAATCTTTGATTGTGATATGAGGCGGAATTTGTGCATAGCGTTCGTCATAGCGTTTACGATATGCATCAATTTTTTCACGGAACGTTTTTGATGGAATTAATGCTAACCCTAAAATCATTTGAATTCCTCCTTAATTGAACTATATGGCCATTATAGCAAATATTGAATGAAATCGTTACCAAAAACCGAAACTTTACAGAATTAACTGAATAATCTATTCTGCCAAGAAATATAATAATAAAGGTTCCATTAATTTTTTCCAGTGTTTCCAGCGATGTCCCCCATCAAACTCTTCATAATGATGTGTGACTTGAAGCTGTTCGAATAATGCTTTAAGTTCTCTATTCGGTGTTAAGAAATCTGCACGTTCGCCTGTTGTCGGCAGCGCAAAATCAATTTCTTCTTTACCGACTGCATGCCATACATTCAATTGATCAATAAATTGGCAGCGGTTTGCGAGCAAGTCCACTACTTCATTGAACATCGGACTGAACATGCCGACTTGATTAAACAAGCGCGGATAAGATAACGCAGTCATCAATGCAATCGAACCCGCTAGGCTGTCCCCTAATAAAATACGTCCGCTTGCGACTTTAAAAGTCGGGAAAGTTTTATCAATATAAGGCAGAATTTCTTGTCCCATTGCCTTCACTGTTAATGGCGAACGGCTGCCGTCAGGTGAAAATTCTTCTCTGCGTTTATCTACCGTTTCATAATGGAATCCGATAATAATGGCACGTTCGACTTCTTCATTTTTTCTTAAACGTTCATAGGCACGGTGGATTTGTCCAAAACGAAAGAAATCCAAGCCGTCAAAACAAAAAACAACTTTATATTTAAACAACGGCGTGTAATTTTCAGGTAAATATATCGATAACGTAATATCACGTTCTAAGATATCACTGTGAAAAATAGTTTTATTAATAGTACCTGCTTTTAATTCTGTCACAATACTCTCTCCTCATTTTTGTCATATTTTCATTTTAACAATTTTTACACGGATTTGGTATTAACCCAGGTTCTATCTAAGTTCAATGCGTTATTCCGATTAATCTAATTAGGTTTTAATTATTAAATTCAATAATTAATTTTATTAAAACTGTTGCGCGGAATCTTTAGCCACAGTATAATTATAAAAAATCACTGTAACTTACGCATGTCGAAACACATACAGAAGTTGACTAGGACAGCTTATTTTTTAGGGGTAAAATGTAAGCGTTTTCTTTTGTTCGCTTCATAAGGGGGAAATCATTATGCTAGAAAGTTTTGTAGCTTGGTTTAATGAGGTTGTGTGGAGTAAACCGCTCGTTTATGGTTTATTGATTACTGGAATTTTATTTTCATTGATGATGAAATTCTTCCAAGTCAGGCATTTTAAAGAAATGATCCGACTGATGTTCCATGGGGAAAAATCACCTACTGGTATCTCAAGTTTCCAAGCCATTGCGCTCTCGTTAGCCGGGCGTGTCGGGACTGGTAACATTGTCGGTGTATCAACAGCTATCTTTATCGGGGGCCCCGGTGCAGTATTTTGGATGTGGATCACTGCATTCTTAGGGGCAAGCAGTGCATTTATCGAATCCACTTTAGGTCAAATCTTCAAACGTGAAGAAAAAGGCGAATACCGCGGCGGGCCTGCTTACTATATCGAATATGGTATTAAAGGCAAACTGGGTAAAATCTACGGCTTGATCTTTGCGGTTGTAACCGTTATTTCCGTTGGTTTATTGTTACCGGGTGTGCAGTCTAATGCGATTGCAAGCTCAATGAATAACGCTTTCCAAATTCCGAATTGGGTTATTGCGATTACCATCGCAGTTATCTTAGGTTTGATTATCTTCGGCGGTGTTAAATGGATCGCAAATGTAGCGACAGCTGTCGTACCATTTATGGCTATTCTTTATATCTTGATGGCAGTCTTTATTATTGTGATTAATATTCAAGCTGTTCCTGCCCTATTCGTGTTAATCTTCAAATCGGCTTTTGGGATGCAAGCCGCATTCGGCGGTATCTTCGGTGCGATGATTGAAATCGGTGTAAAACGTGGTTTATATTCTAACGAAGCTGGTCAAGGGACTGGACCGCACGCAGCTGCCGCTGCAGAAGTATCGCATCCGGCAAAACAAGGTTTGGTTCAAGCATTCTCAGTATATGTCGATACATTATTCGTATGTACTGCGACAGCTTTAATCATTTTAATCTCAGGTACTTACAACACAACTAATGGTGAAGTAGGACCTGGCGGTATTCCGAAATTAATTAAAGATAATGGTATTTTTGTGCAAAGCGCGGACGGTACAAAAGATTATTCAGGTACTGCCATGTATGCACAAGCAGGTATCGATAAAGCCCTTCAAGGCGGAAGCTATCACTTTGATCCTGCTTTCTCAGGCTTTGGTTCTTACTTCATTGCGATTGCGTTATTCTTCTTTGCCTTTACAACAATACTTGCCTATTACTACATCGCAGAAACAAACATTGCCTATATGACACGAAACAGTTCTGTCTTCACTTCAAAAATCTGGATTAATGTTGCGCGAATTGCATTAATCTTTGCGGCATTCTATGGTTCGATTAAAACTGCAGATGTAGCTTGGAGTATGGGCGACTTAGGTGTAGGTATGATGGCATGGCTCAATATTATCGCAATCTGGATTCTGCATCGACCAGCAGTAGATGCCTTAAAAGACTATGAATTCCAAATGAAGAAAAAAGGTTCCGGGAACTTTGCGATTTATCACCCAGATCCTAAAAAATTACCAAACGCAACTTTCTGGCTCGAAGACTATCCGAAACGTTTGAAAGAAGCACATATCAGCGAAGATGATGAAGATACGTCTGATGATCCGTCTATTCCTGTAAAAGGAAAACTGGAAGAGGTTTAAAAAATGATCAGAGAAGGTACTAAATAAGGTACTTTCTCTTTTCTTTTATTTTCACAAATATAATACATAATCGACATTTTCGTTAAAATTATTCCTTTTTCATCATTATGAAGTAAGCTATAATGATGTATAAGTCTATTTCTTTAGGAGGACGCAAACAATGCTGAATAAAGTATGGTTCCGAACGGGAATCATGTTAATTATATTATTTCTATTAATCAAATTGATAATGGAAGTACATGTAATATTTGAACCGTTCATTATTATTATTCAATCTGTGTTATTGCCATTTATCCTGAGCGGCTTCTTATTTTATGTCTTCTTACCGCTTCAAAAATTCTTAGAAAAACATAAAATACCGCGTTGGGGCAGTATTTCGATTATCTTCGTTATTTTAATCGGTTTGACTGCGACCGCAGTTACAGTGGTTGTGCCTTTAATCGCCAACCAAATCAATGGTTTAATCCAACAAGCACCGCAGCTTCAAAAAGAAGCACAAGGGATTGTAACCTATGCGCTTGATCAAATGGACAAATTGCCGAATGATGTTTCAGACCGTATCAATAAAGTCGTGAAATCATTTGGGGATAATGTGACAAATATCTTGTCTAACTCTATTTCGATCGTATCGCAAATTATCTCAACATTATTCTTATTAATCATGGTGCCGTTCTTCTTGATTTATATGCTGAAGGATCATGAAAAATTCATCCCTTCTATCGCAAAATTATTCAACGGCGACCGTAAAATCTTTGTGACTAACCTTTTAAAAGATGTTAACAATACGCTGCAATCTTACATTCAAGGTCAAGTAACAGTCAGTGTTATCTTAGGTATCATTCTTTATATCGGTTATACAATTATCGGTTTAGAATATACATTATTACTCGTCCTCTTTGCAGGTGTCGCAAATATGATTCCATTCTTAGGACCATGGATGTCCTTCTTACCAGCTGCAATTATCGGTATCATTCAAAGTCCCACAGCATTCATTTGGGTCTGTGTGGTCACGTTGATTGCACAACAATTAGAAGGTAACGTCATCACACCTAACGTCATGGGTAAATCATTAAGCATTCACCCATTAACTATCATCATTGTCATTTTAGCTGCAGGCAACTTAGGCGGTTTCGTCTTAATCTTAGTTGCAGTGCCATTATACGCAGTGATTAAAACAGTAGTTCGCAATGTATTTAAATATCGACAAGAGATTATGTTAAAAGCGAAAAGCGAAGTAAAAGATTAGTATGATAAATTATAAAAACGTTCTGTCCGCAAACTTTCATTTGCAGGCAGAACGTTTTTTGTGTTTTATTTGCTTTTATGTCCTAAATGGATTTTTGAACTTATTGATGTGTCGCATGTCTGCCTCTGAGCGGCATATTTCTAAGCGATAACATCATCACAAGTGAAATCATGTATAAGCATGCCAAGAAGACCATGGTTGCTGTCATGCCGTACGTGTCCATTAAGAAACCGATCGCAATCGGAGATAAGCCCCCTAATGCACGTCCAATATTAAAGATAACGTTATTTGCGGTACTTCTGATATGTGTCGGGTAATAACTGCTGATGACAGCGCCATAACCTGCAAACATACCGTTGACGAAGAAGCCGACAAGTGCACCGCCGATTAATAAAGCAATAGCACTTTGTGCAAATACATAGATAAAGACAGATGCTGCTGAAGCGATTAAGAAAATAGTATAGGAAAGTTTGGCACCGAAGCGGTCTAATATTTGTCCGAACGCAAACATGCCGATACTCATACCGATAATGGTACTGATAGTCCATAACGATGAGTTAGAGACACTTAAATTGTGCTGTTTCTGCAAAATCGAAGGCAGCCAGTTCATTAAGCCGAAGTAACCGGCTACTTGCACACTCGACATGATTGTAAGTGCAATGGTTGTATGTGCGATATGTTTTGTATTAAATAGCAGTCCAATCGGCGAATGGTCCTTCTTTTCTAATGTATGGTTTGCTTTAGATTGTTTCCATGATTCTGTTTCGTCTAAATTACGACGGATATAAAATGCAAGTATCACAGGAATGACACCGATTAAGAATAAGACTCTCCAGCCTAAATGCGGTAAAATAGCGGCCGCTAAGAGTGCCGCAATCAAAGCCCCGATTTGTCCTCCGATCGCAACTACAGATGACACACGTCCTAGTTTTTGTTTCTTAAATACTTCCGCTACTAAAGCCATTCCGATACCGAATTCACCGCCGCCGCCCATACCGGCGATAAAGCGTAAAATATATACCATGTATATATTATGTGCGACAGATAGCAGCGCTGTGGCTACCGCAAAGATAAAGATGGTGTACGTAAAGATGCGGATTCTGCCGTATTTATCCGCCAGTACGCCGAAAATAATGCCCCCGAATAACATTCCGAAGTTAGTAATTGATGCGATCAATCCCGCTTCAGCTGAAGAAATATGGAATTCATTAATAATACTAGACAATGCAAAGGCTAAAAACATAATATCCATATTTTCCAGACCGAAACCTAGCATAGATGATGCTAAAATCTTATTTGAATAGGATTGATCTTGTTGATGAATTTTCTCTGACACAATGTCCACCCACTTTGTGTATTTTCATTTTTTCAAATTTCCTGTCCTCTATCATACACTTGATTGAGACAAATGAATAGATGCACTGTTCATTTATTTTTGACTTTGCTTCAAAAAATCCCTTGCTTAACAATTTTGCTAAACAAGGGATTATCAATCGTCGTATCTTATTTAATTGCGTGGAAACCAGCATCAACGTGCAGATTTTCACCTGTCACACCGCTTGCTAAATCACTAAGTAAGAAAGCAGCTGCTTTACCTACTTCTTGTTTATCTACGTTGCGTTTTAATGGTGCGCGTTCTTCAACTTCTTTTAAGATTGTATTGAAACCGCCGACACCTTTTGCACTTAATGTACGGATAGGACCTGCAGAAATAGCATTCACACGAATGTTATCTTGGCCTAAATCTAATGCTAAGTAGCGGACATTCGCTTCTAAGCTTGCTTTAGCTACGCCCATCACATTGTAGTTAGGTACAGCATATTCGCCGCCTAAGTATGTTGTAGTCACGATGCTGCCGCCTTCAGGCATTAATTTTTTCGCTTCTCTTGAAACGAGTGTTAAAGAATAAGAACTGATGTCTTGTGCTAATAAGAAACCTTCTCTTGATGTATCAGAGAAGCGGCCGCGCAATTCTTCTACATTCGCAAATGCGATTGAGTGGAAGACGCCGTCGATATTGCCTACAGCTTCACCGATTGCTTTGAAACCATTCTCAACTTCTTCATCGCTTTGTACGTCGATTTGATAAGTTAAGTGTTCCTCTTGGTTTAATTGATCTACTAATTTATCTAATTCTTTTTTGCTGCGTTCTTTGCGGTATGTAAACACAAGTTTCGCGCCTAATTCATCTAATACTTGCGCTACACCAAAACCAATACTGCGTTTGTTCGCAACTCCCATAATGACATATGTTTTACCTTCTAAACTAAACATGAAAACGCTCCTTTAACTCTTATAATGATTCATTGATAGATTATTAGTTATTATAACATTTTTGTTTGCATTCGACTTGTTTCAGCCATTTCTAAAAGAAAAAAGAACGAAAGTCTCAGCATTCACTTCAACTTTCGTTCTTATTAAATTAAATCGGGCCGAGTGAATAATACTCTAATTCACGTTTTAATTCATCCACATATTCTTTAGAGCCCGTCACAATGAGACGATCACCATAGCGCAGCATTGTATCACCGTGCGGTACGATTGACTCATTATCACGTACAATACGTACGAAAATGATGTCCCCATCGAATGGGAAGTTGCGTAATTGAATATTGTCGAATTTGTAGTTAAGCATTTGAATTTCATAAAGAGAAGTTTCAACGTTGCTTAATAAGTTCAACATGTTCGGTGTTTCGATTAAGCCTGTCAGCAAGATCTTATTACTTAAGAAGCTGCTGAAGATTTCAACACCTTGTTTACGCAATTCTGCTTCTCTCTCTCCGCCTGCTTCAAAACGGCAAATCACACGATTGACACCATGTGCTTTTGCAAATTGTGCTACTTTATAGTTCAACTCATCTTCATTGGTTGAACACACGACAATATCGCTGTCAAAGAGACCGAGCTTTTCTAATAACGCTTCATCGTAATCCGCAATCTCAACTGTCGTAATATCATTCGATAAATTACGTTTATCACTTAAGTCTTTACGATAATATAACGTAATCGCATAAAGGTCAGACATTAAGTTCTGAGCAATCGGAATCGTCAATTGGTTCTTGCCGATCAAGCTGACATTAATACGGCGTGTCGCTTCATCAGGCATTGGGAACATTTTCTTAAATACAATCGGCACAAAGACACATGTAATCACTGCACTTAAAATCAAAATACCTGATATCTCAGCAGAGATCGTATGCAGCTGTTCTGCGATTTTCGCTGCTGCGATAACTAACGATAATGTCGACGTTAATAAGAACGCAGAAGAAATCGTAGTCTTTTGGTCGAACCAGCGTCTGATTGCATAAACCGGAATAATTTTAGACACTAAGAATGCAAAAATCAATACTGGAATAATAATCAGAATCGACGGTTCTTTGATAAGTGAAGGAATATTCAAATCTACACCTACCATGACGAAGAAGATTGGAATAAAGAAACCGTAACCGAATGAGTCCAGCTTCTCTACCATATCTTCATCCGGACGAAGCAGCGATACAATCACACCTGCTAAGAAGGCACCTAAAATATTTTCAGCACCTACTCCTTCAGCGAGCGCAACCAATAAAATAATCAGTGCAAAGACAGCACGGATACCAATCTGTGTCGTACCATCCATCAGCTTTTGAAGAAATTGTGCTTTCTTGAAAATACCGCCTAGGAAATAAAAGACGATGGTGAAAACAATCAAGATTGAAATCAACCATAATGTGCCGCCGCCTTTTGCGTTGATAGCTCCGTAAACAGTTAACAAAATCATAGTCACTAAATCAGCAAGTACCGCCGTCAGCAAAATAAACTGACCGATGGTTGTACGCATGATATTCATTTCCTTCAATGTCGGCACAACTACACCGAGAGAAATCGTCGAAATAATGATTACCATTAATAAGACATCATCAATTAAGCCGAACCATTTAAAGGCATAAGCTAAAATAATTGAAACAATCATAATTAATGAGAAGACGACTAATGATAACTGTAAATGGCTGGGTGCTTTCTTTTTGTTTTTGGATTTTTCTGATGTGTTCTCATCGCTTTTGAACGCATTGAAATCAATTTCCAAACCGCTTAAGAACATTAAGAAAATAAAACCGAGCGTCGATAAAATACTAAGTACATTGTCACGTTCGACTAAATGGAATCCGGATTGTCCGATGATTAATCCCATTAATATTTCAGCGACAACAACAGGCAAAAAATTAATATTAAGTCTGTTGACAATAATCGGCGTTAAGAACGCTGCCATGACAACGATGACGAGTGATACAAACTCCATGTGTCCCTCCTTATGTGAGATATGACATAAATGTTGTGGCTAAACCAAAGTATATTAACATACTAATAATATCATTAATTGTAGTGATAAATGGACCGCTGGCAACTGCAGGGTCGATTTTTAATTTATTCATAACCAGAGGAATAATTGAACCCATCAAAGTACCGACTGTCATCGCAATCGTCAAGCTTCCAGCAACAATCAGACCAAGCAGCGGTGTTTGATAAAGAATGACGATGATAGTAAAGAGTACCAACGCACATACTAAACCAGAAAGGAACCCCGCTCCTGCTTCTCTTGTTGTAATTTTGAATTTGCTTTGATTTTCAATTTCACCCGTAGAAATATTACGTACAGATACCGCTAATGATTGTGTACCTGAATTCCCGGACATCCCGCTGATAATCGGAATAAATGCTGCGAGTAATGCGACTTTTTCTAACGTTTCCTCAAAGGAACCTAAAATTGTCGCAGTAATCATACCTAAAAATGTTAAGATGAGCAGCCAAGGCAATCGCTTGGATGCAGTCTTAAAGATTGAATCGTTGGTAGAGTCAATGTCAGATACACCGGCTAAACCAGAGTAGTCTTCCAATGCCTCTTCATCCATAACATCTAAGATGTCATCGATTGTAATAATACCGAGCAAGTGGTCTTGATAATCCACAACCGGCAATGCGATAAAGTCATAGTCGCGCATAATCTGTGCGACATCTTCTTGGTCATCTGCGACGTTTACACTTACAACACGTTCGCTCATAATGTCTTCAATATATGCGTCGTTTTCTGCGACGATTAAATCACGCAGTGATAACACGCCGACCAGTTGTTTATCATCGTTGACCGCAAAGATGACATAAATCGTCTCTGCATCCGGCGCTTGTTCTTTGACTAACATCAACGCTTCTTTGACAGGCGTTGTAATTTTCAGCGAAATATACTCCGTTGTCATGATACCGCCGGCAGTATCTTCTTCATAATGTAACAATGCTTTGATTTCTTTAGCGTCTTCTTTATTCATCAACGCAAGCAATGTCGCAATTTTACTCTTATTTAAATGACTCATGATATCTACAGCGTTGTCATACGACATGTCTTCTAAAATGTGTGCCGCATAACTGGCTTTCATTTGGTCAAAGACATCATCATAGTCATCATCATCTAATTCTAATTGATCGAAGAAATCCGCAACCTCTTTCGGTGATAATAACTGATACATTTTGTGTCGGATATCATCGTCGCTGTCTTCGAAATACTCACTTTGTTCGTACGTATGCATAGATAAGAATTCTTCTCTGAAGGCATCTATATCATTTTCCAGCAATAAGTGATCAAGCAGCTCTTTATTATACACATCTTGATCATCTATATACTTTTCTTCATCTCTTGCCAATATGGCCCCCTCCTAACTTATTCTTTGTCGTTACTAAGTTGTCTAAAAAGGCGCTCAATTAAAGCATGCCTTGCTTCATCTTTTAATACAACATGCTTGTTTTCAACTGGATGCTTGAAACTTAAATCTGTACAAACAAGCGATTGGGCATCCGCTTTTTCATGATAACCGCCATAAAGGCTGTCACCGACAAGCGGATGTCCGATATATTGAAAATGCACACGGATTTGATGTGTGCGTCCTGTATGCAATTGTACACGGCACAAAGCATAATCTTGGTTTTGTGTGATTAAGGTATAACTTGTTTTCGCATATTTGCCCGCTTCGCTCACTTCACGATTAATAATACTGTCTGACGCTCTGGCAATCGGTGCGATAATTTCACCATGCGGTTCTACCTGGCCGAAACAGATACAATGATAAACCTTCTCCATCTCGACATCTGAGATTCTATGGTGAAAATGGCCATGTTTCGCAAACAGCACAATACCGCTCGTATTGCGATCAAGGCGTGTAATAATATGCGGTACAACCCACGGTTCTTGCTGGTTCGGGTTTAAATAAGCCAGCACTTGTTCGAGCAAACTTTCATGCGGATGCTCTCTCGACGGCGCACAATTTTGGTGCGGCGGTTTAGAAACTGCGATGTAGTAATCATCTTCATAAAGCGGTGTAATCGGCTTTACGAAACACTCTAAATTGACACTCGGCACCTCGCTCGGCAAGACCACTTCTAAATAATCGCCTTGTACCATTTGCTTTCTGACCGTTACAGGTGTGTCGTTAACAAGTAAAGCGCCACTTTGTTTAATGGCACTTATCATTTTCTTAGAATATTGATTTTCTTGTAAAAACGTTCGTAACAGTATCGGTGTTTCAATTATATATTGAAACTTCATGAATCTCTGCCGTCTGAAATGAACGAATCATGCACACGTTTCCAAAACGGAAATGGTCTGAATCGTGCAAAGCGTACATTTTGTTTCGCTACGCGATACTCAATACTCTCTACATTATGATGCTTTGTCGTCACGTGGTCGATAGAAGTCATAATGACCTTTTGATCGACCGGTGTAATCACACAATAGTGATGATCCGGCATAACAATAGGCGACCCTACTGTACGGAACACTCTATTATTGATAGAGGCAATTTCAGTTAACTGAATCGCACGTAAAGAAGGATGGATCAACGCGCCGCCTAATGCTTTGTTATAAGCGGTAGAACCAGATGGTGTTGAAATACACAAACCGTCTCCTCTGAATCTTTCAAAATGCTGACCGCGCAAGCTGACATCCGCAACCAAAGTCGTATTATCTTCAGTCTTCATAGTCGCTTCGTTTAATGCGATATGGTGTGACGGTGCTTTATCGTCGTTATAATTCACGATGATATCTATCAGCGGATATTCAATCACTTCATAATCACCATCAACGATTTCTTCAATCAGTTTATCTGATTCGTGCGGCAGCCAATCCGCATAAAACCCTAGATGTCCTGTATGTACACCTACAAAGGCAGTTTCAGAAACACGATGGCAATATTTGTGGAATGCTTCTAATAAAGTGCCGTCTCCGCCCACTGAAATTACGATTTCCGGTGTTGCGACATCTTTGACCATGTCCTTTTTCGTCATTTGTGCTTCCATGTTTTCTTGGATGCTGTTCGATTTGTAGTCTCCCTTTGATACGATATTATAACGCATAAAGCACCTCACTCTTGATTATGTTTTTTAGCACGTTTTTTTGAATAATAACGTTGCGCTTCTTGGATTTCATCTTTAATCTCAGACATTTCTTCATCTAATGAAAACGCTGCTTCAGCCGCATTTTCCAAACGTTTTTGAATTTCAGGAGGATAATCCCCATCATATTTATAGCGTAATGTATGTTCGATGGTTGCCCAGAAATTCATCGCCAATGTTCTGATTTGAATTTCCGCTAATATTGCACGCTGCCCATCCAGCGTTTCAATCGGATATTCTATAATGACATGATAAGAACGATAGCCGCTTTCTTTCGTATTATTGATATAATCCCTTTCTTCTACCACTTTGAAGTCTTTACGCTGTCTCAATAAATTCACGACAATTGCGATATCATCCACAAATTGGCACATGATACGTAATCCGGCAATATCATACATCTCTTCATGCAAACGATCGAATGATATTTCTCGTTCAGTGGCTTTTTCAATAATACTTGTTAAAGGTTTTACGCGGCCTGTGACGAATTCAATCGGCGACGCATCTGCTTCTAAATCATAGATTTTACGCAAACCCTTTAATTTAACTTTCAGTTCCTCGACTGCTTGTCTGTATGGTGCTAAAAATCGATCCCATTGATTCATTGCGTTTCACTCCGCTTCACTCTAGCTCAAACGTTTTTTCGACTTCTGCCACAAAATCCTTGCCGTAGTTTGAGTTCCCTTTGATATTGCTTAATATATAATCTAACTCTTGATCAAATTGTTCTAACTTCAAGTCATCATTAACATAGATAGCTTTCCCCTTATTTTCATGAAGCATCGACCATGTTTCTTGCACAAAGATAAGATAGGAATATGATTGTCCATCGTCAAGGATATGGGCAAACCCATAATTATCGCTATCGACCAGCATTTGCCCTGCTTCAGTCAATCCTTTTGTTGGTTTATCTGTATAGCAATAAATGCCATCATCTTTCACTTTAATTTCATTCACATAAATTCGCATAACCTAAATCCTCCTTGTGTTATTCCTACTTATTTTAACATATGTACATCACTCATAACACAACCTAAATCCCTTGGTCGTTCACCTGCAATTTGAAATACTTTCAAATAGATAACAAATCATCCATAATATATAAGCAAAGAGGTGAACCTATGGCTATTAACCAAGAAATTGAATATAAACAACTTTTGACGCGTGATGAATATGATGCATTGCGAAACGAATATTTTAATACATTAAAACCTTTTACGCAAAAAAATCACTATATTGATACACCTGATTTTGCGTTGGCAGAACATTTAATGGCACTGAGAATTCGTGAAATCAAAGATGATTACGAAATGACATTGAAAGTACCTGCCGAAGTAGGTTTAACAGAATACAACCACATCACGACAGTCATACCGAAACAAGACATGCATCTCTCACCAGAGCAGCTGCCGGATGATATCTTATCAGTCTTGCAAAATGCTGAAATTGATGTCGCACAGCTGTATGTCTTAGGTGCCTTAACGACACATCGCATGGAAACAGAAATAGAAGAAGGCTTACTTGTGCTGGATCACAGCGAATACCTTGGTACTGAAGACTTTGAGCTTGAATTTGAAGTAGAACAGCCTGAAGCAGGTTTGAAAAAATTCCAGCAAATCCTTCAAACGTTTAACATCGAATCCTATATTCCTAAAAATAAAGTCGCTCGCTTTTTTGAAGCGAAAAACAAATAATCAGTACACACAATTCGATAGCACTCGGTCAAAAGTCGTATTACTTTTAATTGTAAAAATTCATGTTATATTAGATATATATTAAAGAAACAGGGTGAGTATATGGCTTTGACACCTTATGAAGTAATAGGCCAAGAACGTTTATACAGCATGATCGATTACTTTTATTCACTAGTAGAACAAGATGATAGAATCAACCATCTCTTCCCTGGTGATTTCGCCGAAACCAGCCGCAAACAAAAACAGTTTCTCACACAGTTTTTAGGCGGCCCTTCTCTTTATACCGAAGAACATGGGCATCCTATGTTGAGAATGCGGCACATGGATTTTCGTATCACCCCTTATGAAAGAGATGCTTGGTTAGAAAATATGAATAAAGCGATTCAACATGCAGAACTGCCTGCAGGTGTTGATGAATACCTATATGAAAGACTGCGATTGACCGCAAATCATATGGTTAATTCTGAAAATTAATTGTAGGTGAATGAGATGTCTGAAGAATTAAAGTTAATATGTAATCATAGACAAGATGAAACCAACCTTTCACCTGTGAGCAAAATAGAAATATACTCTTTCTTCGATCCGTTTGATGAAGATTGTTTTAAACTGTCTGCCATCCTATCGAAGTTGCGCGTGGAATATAAACAATATATCCGTATTCGTCATATTTTAAACCCGTCGTTGCGTATTTTGACAAAGTGCCAAGCCCAAAGCAGTTCTGAAAGCGACAATATCGCTTTAGCGTATAAAGCAGCCGAATTGCAAGGCAGAGCACGTGCAGAACGTTTTATCCACTTGATGCAGAATGAAATTATCTCTAAACGAGATATTATTACTGAAACAATGATAGAAACTTCTGCTAAAAATGCAGGAATGGATTATGACGTCTTTAAAGAGGATTTAAAAAGCGGCAAGCTCACTGAAAGTCTCAAAGTCGATTTGCATATTGCACGTGAAATGGAAGTTGAACAAGCACCTTCACTCGTCTTTTTCAACGAAGATGTCACAGAAGAAGGATTAAAAGTCGAAGGCTTGTATCCTTATCATATTTACACATATATTATCAACGAGCTGATGGGAACACCTATTGAAAAAGAATTACCGCCGAAATTAGAAACCTATATTCAAGAGCAGCAATTCGTCACTTTAGAAGAACTGCTTACCATCTATGAATGGCCGGAAAAACTACTATTAAAAGAGTTGAAAAAGCTCGTTTTACAACAAAAAATAGAAAAACTCAGCAATCCGGATGGAGAGTTCTGGAAAGCGAAGTGAAATACATTTTTCCTTGCACTTGTCTTTGTAGTGAACCCCAAAAGTTGAACTTTTTGATTAAACTATTTTCCTAAGGCAAGATTTCTGTACTCAACAGGAGTCTTGCCTTTTAAATTT
>NZ_QPMO01000023.1:0-26693 GCF_003344575.1 Staphylococcus sp. EZ-P03
AAATTTAAAAGGCAAGACTCCTGTTGAATACAGAAATCTTGCCTTAGGAAATTAGCTTAATCAAAAAGTTCAACTTTTTGGGTTCGCTACATTGCTGGGCCACTCATTTTTTTTGTTCATTTCAGTCTTTTGAATAAGATGTATAAAATCAGACAACCTAGCACAATACCTCCGATAATCGTAAAGATCCAAGTCAGAATGAGACTTGTATGAGATACAGGCTCAACTGTTGCACTTGGCGGGTGTGCACCTTTTAGAAATTGACGCGGATAATCTGCTTGTACTTTGTCATCCTTCACACTTAAATGATAGCTGTCTTTATCTTTAGGTACGACATCGTATAAATCTTGCTTCACGTCGTATTGTTTGCCATCGATTTCGTGTGTGCCTTTACTGAGGACTTTGCGATATTCATAATGCTTCATCGCATCTTTTGTTAAGTCATTAGCCAGTTTTTGACGCGCATGTTTTGCATGTTCGCTTGGATAGGGCAGTACATTGAGGATGACAGTATTGATACGCAGATTGTTTTGTTTTGCGGTCAAAACTAAATTATAGCCGTTTTCGCTTGTGCCGGTTTTCAAACCTTCTGCACTGCTTAAGCCGTCTTTCGCATGCGGTAAAGATAAGTTAGTGTTCTTTAACTTCTTATGGTATTGTTCATCCGTTTCTAATTTAGAGTAATCTAAAACTTTCGGATGTTCTTTAATGAGTTGCTGAGCTAATACCGCAATGTCTTGTGCTGAGCTTTTAGAAGCTGTTTCATGTTTATATTTTTTCGGCGCAAATTGCTTCAGCAACTTATTATTTGCGCCGCTAGGGTTCGTATAATGTGTTTGATGCATTCCCATTGCTTTTGCTTTTTCATTCATCCGATTTGTGAAGTGTTCAATATTGCCGTCGATATGGTCAGCCAAGATTAACGATGCTGCGTTGCTGGATTCTAACATCACTTGTTTAAGCAGCTGATCAATCGTATAGACTTGGTTCTTTTTAACAGGGAAAGTTGTTAAATTCGGTAATTGAGCCATTTCTTCATACTCGGATGTAATTTTGACTTTATCTGTGAGGTGAATCTTCTGATTTTGAACATCTTCTAAAATTAAATAAACCGTCATTAATTTTGCGGTTGATGCAGGATCAAGTTGACGCTGTCCATTGTAATCATAAAGAATTTGTCCTTGCTGCGTAGTCACATAAGCGCTCTTTGGGTTGTATTTTTTGTCTATAGATTCATGATAGTGTTTGGCAATTTCAACAGGCGTTTCTATTGCTTGTGCACTTTGTGAGATCGTCATTGCCCAAAGTATCAAAATCGAAAGTACAATCCCGATACCTTTTTTCAAAGTTGTTCTTCCCTTCATTTTAGTGTATATCTAAAACCTTACTATAATAGTCTAAAGGGCTCAACTGTCTTTAGATAAAATATAATAAAAATTTACAAAATAAAAAGCACTTCCATTTCCTTAGAAACAGAAGTGCCATATTAGTTCAGTTTATTTACCGTCTAAAGTGTAGAATGGGTTGTCGCTCACATTTGTGCCGCCTTTTAGCAACGCACGGTTTAAATGTAATGTTTCACCATTATGATTTAGTGTGAATTCACCTTTGACAATGATTTGGTTATCATCGCCGATAGAAATTTCAGTATGATCATGGTGTTCATTAGGTTTGCCGTCTTTACGGTTATATTCTAATGCACCGCTTGGACAAAGTTCTACAACACGCGCAATTTCATCTGCGCTCGCTTTGCTAGGGTCAATCCATGGGCGTTTCTTCGTATCGAATACTTGTGATAAGTTCTTAACACATTCAGCTGCGTGAATACAACGTGCAGGTTCAAAAGAGACATCAATGGCTTCGCTCGTATAATTTTTTCTCATGTTATCACTCCTAAATTGAAAGAAAATTCGTAATTTCAATATAGCACAGGTATACAAAAAATAAAATTAATTTATCTGTGATAATAAATGAGAATGATAATCAATTGTATAAAACGGTTTAATTACTTGCTTTTAGGATGAATTGCACGTAATATCTAAGTAATTAAAAAAGTAGGGGGCAACCTAAATGACAGAAGTTAAACATGGCAAGAATAGATTTTATGTAGGCAACAGCGAAAATGACTTTCAAGCATTGATGACATATGTACCGACTAGTCCGGATATGTTTATTATTGATCATACTGAGGTATCAGAAGCACTGCGCGGGCAACGTGTAGGTTACGCGCTTGTAGAAGCAGCGGTAAATTATGCAAGAGAGAATGATATGAAAATCGTTCCTTTATGCCCGTTTGCGAAAAGCGTATTCGATAAAACACCTGAATATGCGGATGTATTAAAAAAATAAAACCAATGTATCGACACACGGAGAAATGATATACAAGGCAGTACTCATTTAAGATGGGTGCTGCTTTTTTATGATTAAACAGTTAATAAGAGCATAGATTTTTATCAGTTGACGCAGTAAAGAGACAAAGGTATGATATTAATAATTATACATTTAAATACATAAAGATGAATTTAAGTCAGAAGGTGACACCATGAGCAAACTATTTCAGAATTATAAACGTGCACAAATTGAATTCGTGAAAGCAGAAGGCAATGTATTAATCGATACCGAAGGCAAGCGTTATTTAGATTTTTCTTCTGGTATCGGTGTAACGAACTTAGGCTTTCACCCCTATGTAGAAGCAGCACTCCAACAACAAGCAGATCAGATATGGCACACACCGAACATCTACTTGAACCAGCTTCAAGAAGAAGTGGCAGAGAAGCTGATGGATGACAAAGAGTATTTAGCTTTCTTTTGTAATAGCGGGGCAGAAGCGAATGAAGCAGCTATCAAACTTGCACGTAAAGCGACAGGGAAACAAGAGATTATTACCTTTAAACAATCTTTTCATGGCAGAACGTTTGGTTCTATGTCTGCGACAGGGCAAGATAAAATCAAACATGGCTTTGGAGATGGCGTACCGCACTTTAAATATGCGGTATTTAATGATTTAGAAAGCGTGAAACAACTGATTACAACAGATACGGCTGCTATTATGCTTGAGCTGATTCAAGGCGAGTCTGGGATTATTATTGCGAATCTAGCTTTTGTTCAAGGCCTTGTACAGCTCTGCAAAGATAAGAATATCTTGTTGATTGTTGATGAAGTACAAACAGGAATGGGACGTACGGGTAAACTTTTCGCATTCGAGCATTATCATATCGAACCTGATATCTATACTCTTGCAAAAGGTTTAGGCAATGGTGTACCAGTAGGGGCGATGTTAGGCAAAGCTGAATTAGGACCAGCTTTTGATTACGGCAGTCATGGTTCGACTTTCGGCGGTAATAAATTAGCAATGGCCGCAAGTTCTGCGACATTAAATGTGATGAAATCCCCTGACTTTCTTGCGAAAAGCTTTGAAAAAGGCGAATACCTGAAAACACAATTACAAGAAAAACTGAAAGATAAATCCTCTGTCATTGAAGTACGCGGACTGGGACATATGATAGGTATAGAGACAACACAACCTCTGAACGAAGCAGTAGAAAACGCAAGATCAAAAGGATTGATTGTACTCACTGCAGGCACCAACGTCATTCGCTTACTGCCGCCTTTAACTTTAAGCAAAGAAGAAATTGATCAAGGTATCCATATATTAGTTGATGTTTTAACATAACGAAGAAAACTGAGGCACAGCAGTTTGTAATTGCTGTGTCTCAGTTTTTATTTCATCAACTCTACAAACTTAAATAGAGATGATATGATGAAAGAGATAAAAAGGCGGCACATTTGCGTAAGCGAGTCTGTCAGCATAAGGGGAATAAGCACTCATGAAGAAAGTATCAATTAAAGATGTCGCAAAAGAAGCAGGTGTATCCTTAACAACGGTTTCGCACATTTTAAATCATAAACAAGAACGCTTTTCTCAAGCGACAATTGATAAAGTCTTAACGGCTAAAGATAAATTAAATTACATACCAAATAAAAATGCCCAACAATTAAGAGGTCATACGATTAAATTGATCGGTGTCTTAGTACCTAGTTTAACGAATCCCTTCTTTTCAGCCATTATGCAAAGTATGGAACAACATAAACCGGATTACGTGGATTTATTCTTCTTAAGTACTTCAGGCGACCATTTAGAACATAACATCAAGCATTTAGTCGAAAGAGGAATGGATGGTTTAGTTATTGCACGTTTAATCGACCAGCCTGAAAGTATGAACAACTATTTAGAACGGCATAATGTACCTTATGTTGTGTTGGATCAAAGTGAAGATAATGGCTATACCGATATTATTCGAACTGATGAACAAACAGGCGGTGCTTTAGCCGCAGAGCATTTAATCCATCTCAACCATCAACATATAGCTATCGTTCACCCTTATGAAATGATGTCGAATATGCAAGCACGTGTAAAAGGTTTCGAAGATTACTGCAAAACACACAATATTCCTATGCCGGTAAAAATAGAAACAAAATTATCTCCATCCGGCGGTAAACAAATTGCAGAACAAATTATCCAAAGCAATGTTACAGCTGTTTTTGCGATTAATGATGAAATGGCTATCGGTATTTTGCGTGGTCTAAGAGAACACGGTAAATCTGTCCCTGAAGATATCTCAGTAGTAGGCTATGACAATATCAGTTTCTCACAATACATGACACCTGCATTGACGACTGTGGCACAACCGATTGCGTTAATAGGCGAAACAGCATTAAGACTGATTGTGAAAAAAGTTATGGACAAGACACAAGGTGTAGAACGTGTTGAACTGCCGAATAAATTGGTAATCAGAGAAACAACCGATTATTTAAATGAATAATTCTTATCAAAGACGAGGCGCTTATTTTAATATAAGTGCACTCGTTTTTTATTGTGGCGAAAATCTTAAATCGATATGAAAACGTATACAAATGAGTAGAAAAGTGCTAGTATGTGATTAAAGTAAAACGTTTTACTAAAACGACATTCAGAAAAAAATAGAGGTGTTAATCATGAATATAGTCGCTTTGCTTATTGGTTTAGGACCGTTGCTTGGTTGGGGTTTATTCCCGACAGTAGCTTCTAAATTCGGAGGTAAGCCGGTTCACCAAATCATCGGTACAACAGTAGGGACGCTGATTTTCGCGTTAGTTTTTGCGGGTATTACAGCCCAGCATTTCCCTACTGGTATGAATTTAATCTTTGCACTGCTTTCAGGTGCAGGCTGGTGTTTCGGACAGATTTTAACGTTTAAAGCATTTGAATTAATCGGATCATCCAGAGCTATGCCGGTCACAACAGCCTTCCAGCTTTTAGGCGCATCTTTATGGGGTGTATTTGCCCTAGGCAACTGGCCGGGTGTGACAAATAAAATTATTGGGTTTGTCGCATTAATCGTTATTTTAATCGGTGCACGTATGACAGTTTGGAGTGAACATCCAGAAGCACAAAACAGTGGACAGTTAAGAAAAGCAGTTGTCATTTTACTGATTGGTGAAATCGGTTATTGGCTGTATTCAGCTGCACCGCAAGCGACAGACATCGGTGGTAAAGCAGCCTTTTTACCGCAAGCCATGGGTATGGTTTTAGTCGCAGTCATTTATGGCTTAGTCTTTATCAAAAAGGACAATCCATTTAAAAACAAAATTACTTGGCTTCAAATTATTTCAGGTTTCTTCTTCGCATTTGCGGCTTTAACTTATTTAATTTCAGCCCAACCGGATATGAACGGTTTAGCAACAGGCTTTATTTTATCTCAAACATCTGTAGTACTTGCGACACTGACAGGTATTTATTTCTTGAATCAACGCAAAACCAAAAAAGAAATGGCAATCACAGTCATTGGTTTGGTTCTGATTTTAGCTGCGGCTACAGTCACAGTCTTTATTAAATAAACATGGAGGGAATAGAAATGAAGAAAACCCCTGTATTAAATAGTCATGTATCTCAAGCTATCGCAACAATCGGACATTATGATTTACTTACAATTAATGATGCCGGCATGCCGATACCAAATGATGAACGCAGAATCGATTTAGCAGTAACGAAAGCACTGCCGCGTTTCATTGATGTATTAGAAACAGTGTTGAGCGAATTGAAAGTTCAAAAAATCTATTTAGCTGAAGAAATCAAAACAAATAACCCAAAACAATTAAAAGCGATTAAAGGATTGCTTGAAGAAGATGTGGAAATTGAATTTATTCCTCATTCTGAAATGAAAGCATATCTGAGTCATCCTTTAAATAAAGGTAATATCCGTACAGGCGAAATCACACCATTTTCAAATATTATTTTAGAATCTAATGTGACTTTTTAGATAAGGAGTGAACACGATGACGAATAAAGTAGTAATTTTAGGATCAACGAATGTGGATCAGTTCCTAACAGTTGAGCGTTATGCCAAACCAGGCGAAACGCTTCATGTTAAAGAAGGACAAAAGAAATACGGTGGTGGTAAAGGTGCTAACCAAGCGATTGCGACAGCACGTATGAACGCAGATACCACATTTATTTCAAAAGTCGGCAAAGATGGTTTAGCAGATTTTATGTTTGATGGTTTCAAAGAAGCAGGTATGAATACTGAATATATTACAGAATCAGAAACAGCAGATACCGGCCAAGCGTTTATTACAGTCGATAAAGGCGGCAGTAATACAATTTACGTCTATGGCGGTGCGAATATGGATATTACACCTGAAGATGTAAAACAAGCTGAAGCGGTAATTAAAGAAGCGGATTATGTAGTGGCACAATTAGAAGTCCCTGTCCCAGCAATCATCCGTGCATTTGAAATTGCACGCGAACACAACGTTACAACAATTTTAAACCCTGCACCTGCAAGCGAATTGCCAGAATCACTATTAAAACTCATCGATGTGATTATTCCGAATGAATTTGAAGCTGAAATTCTATCAGGTATTTCAGTGAAAGATGAGAACTCAATGGCACAAAACGCAGACTACTTCTTAAACTTAGGCATTAAAGTCGTTTTGATTACAATAGGTGCACAAGGTACGTATTACGCTGTAAAAGGCAACTCTGGCCTTGTAAAAGCTTATAAAGTAGATGTAGTAGATACAACCGCTGCAGGCGATACATTTATCGGTGCCTTTGTAAGTGCTTTTGATATGAAACAAATGAACCTAAAAAAAGCCATTGATTTTGCGAATAAAGCAGCTTCTTACACAGTTCAAAAATCAGGTGCACAGATTTCAATTCCATTCGCAAAAGATATTAAGTAAAAACAGGAAATAATAAAATTAAACGTCCTTAGACAGATACAACACTTCTGTTTAAGGACGTTATTTATTTCTGCTTATCCATATATGAAACAAATAACAACTGTAAGCAGTGTGAGTACCGCAAATATCGCAAAACAAGCACAACATTTAAGCCAAGAACTGATTTGACTTGTAACGATGGATTTAAAGAGATAGTAAGCAAGTATCAGAATGAGGGGAATCAAAACAGGAAGTATGAAAAACAAAATACCTGTCCACACATTTTTGAAAATATGATCAAGGATATTAACAAAGGTATCTCCGCCAATCAGCACTGGAATTATAAATATCAATAAAAAGATAGAAATGACAAACCAGCATCCATTTCCCATACCGCTAGACCGATAATACAAGGCGTTATAATTACGTTTCGTACGAACTTTATTCAATTTCTTCATTGCTGTCTCCTCTTGGTGTGATTTGTATTTGATTATAGCACTGTCAAAATGAAAAACGTATTTTAACAATGTAATAACAATTATAAGTTTTATAAATATGTATTAAGATTATTTGAGTTTTGACACACGCTGCATATGCATATAGTACACTTTGGTAGATTTTACAGTCTATGAAAGAGGAGAAATAGAAATGAAGAAAAAGATCATCTCAATAGTAATACTTACAATCGGTGTGATGTTGGGTTATGGCAATTACATGCAAGCACAAAATCATACATATCCTAATGACTTAAAGTTGACGACACACAACGTTTATTTCATGCCGCGTGCACTGTATCCTAATTGGGGACAAGTTCAAAGGGCACAGTTAATACCCAAAGCAGACTATATGCAAAATCAAGATGTTGTTATCTTGAATGAACTTTTTGACGAAACCGCATCACAAGAACTTAGAAATCAATTAAAAGGACAGTACCCGTACCAAACACCAACAGTAGGTAAAGACCAAAGCGAAGCATGGCATCAGACTTCGGGGAATTATGTATCAGCACGATTTACGAGCGGAGGTGTGGGGCTTGTCAGTAAATGGCCGATTGAACGTCAAGAACAACATATCTATACTACAAAAGGATGCGGTGCCGATGCATTAGCTAATAAAGGATTTGCCTATATTAAAATTAATAAAAACGGACATCCATATCATATTATAGGAACACATCTTCAAGCAGAAGATAGCACATGTTCTAAAGGAAAAGATAAAGAAGTCAGAGCGAATCAAATGAAAGAGATTCAGCAGTTTATTAAAGAAAAACAAATTCCTGAAAATGAAGCGGTCTTTATTGGCGGAGATTTAAATGTGATCAAAGGGACAGAAGAATATCAAGCAATGTTCCAAAACTTAAATGCAGCACAACCTACAAGTTATCAAGGTGCACAGTATTCTTGGGATACAAGTACGAATGGTATTGCTAATTATAATTATCCGAAACTATCGCCGCAGCATTTGGATTATATCTTGCCTGAAAAAAATCATGCTCAACCTGACATTTGGAATCAAAAAGTACATCAAGAAAAATCACCGAAATGGACGGTTAAGTCTTGGGGTAAAACATACGAGTATAATGATTATTCGGATCATTACCCCGTGTCAGCATCATCTGATTAATATAACGCGTTGATGAAACACTAATAAATGAGCCGTTTTTGAAGGAATGGTTAAGTGATATGAGAATGAATATAGAAATGATAAAAAAGTTGAACTTTGCAGGTTCAACTTTTTGCGTTTTTAGAAAATCAATTGGAATAAATACATCACAAAGAATGCGCCGATAATCGTCGCAATAATACTTAAAATCTTACCGATAAAACTTAAATGACTAACGATGATACTTTTAATAATGAAAATGGCGATGATGAATAGTACAGGATAAAAAATAAGATAAATAATAAATGAAATAACAGCCCATATACCGCCGAATACATTTTTAGTCAGATTCATAGCATCGCTGTCGCCAGTGAAAAAGCCGACAACCATTATAAAAATCAATAATGCAAATCCACTTGTGCAGCCGCATCCACAACCTTTTTCGGTGGGTTTGAAAATTAACGTACCATCACTTTTCTTATAGAGCTTTCCCTCTACTTCTTCCATATATAACATCCTATACAATAGATAAAAATAATTATAACATGGTGCAATGCGTTATAAGTATATCTTTTGATAGTTTATTATTATGTTAAAGCAGAGGTAAAAGCATTTGTTGCTATATATAACAGATGATTATACATTCACTCATATGAACATATAGTCGAGGATTTGCCTATATGGATAAGGTTATTTTAATTTTATTAACAATTATCTTAATCCAACTTAATATTCTATTAATATCAAATATCTACAATCAAAGTATCATGCTGAAAAGCAGACTTAACTATAGACAGAGAGGCTGAATTGAAGATGAAACAACATCCATATCGTATAAGTAAATTAACTATCGGTACATCATCTATTATTGCTGCGTCTTTATTCTTTGCAGATCATCATGCGGCGCATGCATCTGGAAGTACACCTGTACCATCTGATTCATCTGCAGCACAAGCTACGACACAATCTATAGCACAACCAGATTCATCTGGTGAAAGTACTGAACAAGCAAGTCGTTCAGAAGCTGTACAACCTTCACAAGGTGCAGTACATACTCAATCAGAAAATAACAATCAACCACAGAATACATCCTCAATTAATAGTGGACAAATAGATAAAGAACAACCGCAAACAACACAAGCGCCAACAACTGATATACCTCAATCAGAAACAACACCATCAAAAGAAACTGAGCTTTCGCCTGCACAATCACCAGAACCAACACAAAACGAGGGACAAGCACAAGTTGCACCGCAAACAGAAACTGAACCTCCAGTACAAAATACTAAAGAAACAGAAGCGGATACTGAAGAAGCGGTTCAAACACAAGCACCGACTGAATCACAACCAACAGCGAAAGCGCCTGAAAATAATACAACAACACAAACTCCTAAAAGTACTACTTCATCTGTAACGCCTGAGGCAGCACCGACTGCACAACAACAGCCAGAACCCAAATCAACAACAAATACCCAGCCTCAGCAGCAAGTCAAGGCACCTGACCAAACAGCAACAGCTCAAAATTCAGGACAAGTACAATATAAAAATCAAGATCCGATTATTTTAGTACATGGCTTTAATGGTTTAGTGGGTGATAATGCGGCACCTTCCAGCGGTAACTATTGGGGCGGCAACCGTACAGATATTCAACAGGATTTGCGCGATAATGGCTACAATGTGCATGAAGCTAATGTCGGTGCCTACAGCAGCAACTATGACCGTGCAGTTGAACTTTATTACTATATTAAAGGCGGCAGAGTCGACTATGGTGCTGCACATTCTCAGAAATACGGACATGAACGTTACGGCAAGACTTATGAAGGGGTTTATCCGCAATGGCAGCCTGGTCAAAAGGTGCATTTAGTCGGTCATAGTATGGGCGGTCAAACGATTCGCCAAATGGAAGAGTTCTTACGAAACGGGAACCAAGAAGAAATCGATTATCACCAGCAGCATGGCGGTACGATTTCACCGTTATTCGAAGGCGGGAAAGGCAACATGGTGAGCTCAATTTATACAGTAGCTTCACCGCATAATGGCACGCATGCGGCAGACCTTTTAGGCAACGAAGCATTGATTCGCCAAATTCTATATGATAATGCGAAATTGCAAGGCAATAAATATTCGCAAGTAGACTACGGGTTGTCTCAATGGGGGATGAAACAAGGAGAGAATGAATCGTATACAGACTATGTAGACCGTGTCAGAGCCCAAAGCAAAATTTGGACAACAACAGACAATGCTTTATATGACCTCACACGTGAAGGGGCACAAAAGCTGAATGAAAATACGACACTTAACCCAAATATTGTTTATAAATCTTATTCAGGAGAATCGACACGTCCAGGAATCTTAGACAGACAACGTTCTGATATTCATATGGCAACTTCTAAAGTATTGACTGGGAATGTCATCGGCAAAGTGGATGACAAAGAATGGCGTGAAAATGACGGACTGGTTTCAGTGATTTCAGCGCAGCATCCATTTAACCAAAATGCGACACCTATGACAGATCAGCCTCAAAAAGGCGTGTGGCAAGTCAACGCGCTGCAGCATGATTGGGATCACGGCGACTTCGTAGGCTCAGATGCACTGGAATCGCAAATTACACCAGAAACGCTGCGTGCTTATTGGCTGGATATCGCAGATGAACTCGTTCAAAACGAAGCTGTAACGAGATAAACAGCATAAAAAACACATAAGGAGGAACAAACATGACAGGCACACCTCAAGAATTATGGGAATCATTTGTAAGAATCATGAAAGTGTTATTCTCATAAAGTGTATGCGTATCGCTTTTTAAAAGGAGTGATACGCATTTTTTAATAAAAAATAAAAAAAGATCAACTTTAGACTTTACAAAGTGACTATCACCTACTATAATTTAGTTAAGTTAACTAAACTAATTAAAAAAAGGAAGGCGAAAATAGATGAAAACAAATCAAGCAAATAATAAAAGCAAATCAGGAAAATTCAAATTCGGTCTTATTCTCTTAGTCATTGGTCTCGCTATGTACGGTATTGCTGCAATAACAGGATTCTTACCTATTGATCTAAAATTGAAAGGTATACTGATTGCCGCAATTCTTATCATTGCAGAGGTCGTTAATATTGTTGCAATTATATTACTTGGAAAAGAAGTCGTTAAAAGATATAAAAGCAAATTGAATCCGAAAAATTGGTTTAAAAAGAAAGAAACAGTACAAATTTCAGATGAACAAGTGAATATTGAGAAAACAGATGAAGACAAATATAATGAAGATAACGTCGTTGTTTTAAATAAAGAAGCTAAAGGAAGTCGTATATATGGAACAACAAAACATCTCTCAAATAGAAAGTATAGCCCAGGAAATAACTAAAATAAATGAAGCCATTGCTATAGAATATGTACAACAAGAAAGAGATGCTGCAAAGTTTAATCTAAACAATCAGCAACATGTGATTATGACTATTTTATCTGAACATCCTGATATGAAACCTAGTGAGTTAGCACAACGTTTAGGTGTTTCTAAAAGTGCTATCAGCCAACAACTTCAAAAGTTAAAAACCAGAGACTATATTTATCTTTATAAAGATGAAAATGATAAACGTGTCTCACTGATTGGACTAGGGAAAAATGGTTTGGCCTATCAACAAAGTATTGACGACTATGTTCAAGCATTTACAAGAAATTGCGCAGAACAATTCAGTTATGAAGAGTTGATTGAAATACGAGACGCATTAACCAAATTGCAAAAAATTATATAAAGTGAAGAGGTGATCTTTCAGAGGTTGCCTCTTTTCATTTGTCACAATTAATTTCAGAATAGTTGAATTATTATATTGACAATTCCGAGTAAGTTACTATAATTAAGATTATTCAACAACCGGAGGCAGACATCATGATCAAAACAATAGGTATTTCCGCAAATATTCTCGTAGACCAAGACGGCATGTTCCCAGGCTATAAGCGCTGTTATGTCAATCAAGACTACATTCGCACCATCGTTAAACACGGTGCAGTACCGGTCGTCTTACCGGTCACTAATGACGAAGCTGTGATAGAAGCACAGATTAAGCTGATTGACGGCTTATTACTCAGCGGGGGACAAGATGTATCACCGCAGCTGTATGACGAAGATCCGCAAGATAAATTAGGTGAAACGCTGCTGATGAGAGATGAGTTCGACTTTAAGCTTATAGAGAAGGCTAAAGAACGCTATATTCCGATTTTAGGTATCTGTCGTGGTGCACAAGTATTAAATGTGTTTCATGGCGGATCGCTCTATCAAGATACAAGTTATCGCCCAATTCAAACTATCAGACACTGGCAGCCGAAGAATCCAACCGAAAAGACGCATGAAATCAGAGTCTTTCCTAAAACCAGACTGTCAGCACTGTTTCCATCTGGCAGATTTTGTGTCAATTCTTTCCATCATCAAGTAATCAATAAACTTGCAGAGGGCTTTGTGGTAATGGGGCAATCTAATGACGGCGTCATTGAAGCATTCGAATCTACGACGTATCCCTATATGGTCGGTATTCAATGGCATCCCGAAATGTTATGGCATGAAAGCAGTATGGACGATTTATTCAAAGACTTTATAAACCAAGTAGAAGGAAGATGACATCATGAAGAAATTAGGATTTTGGTCTATTGTCTTATTGGCTATCAACTCTATTATAGGTTCTGGTATTTTCTTATCTCCAGGAGCTGTCATACAAAAGGCAGGGAAGTATACGATTCTTGTTTATTGTGCAGCAGCAGTCTTTGCGGCAGTCTTAGCGATTACGTTTGCGGCTGCGGCGAAGTATGTAAATAAAAGCGGTGCGGCTTATGCCTACGCTACTTCTGCCTTTGGAGAAAACGTTGGTTTCTATGTAGGGATTACACGTTTCATCGCAGCAAGTATTGCGTGGGGTGTCATCGCAACTGCAGTGGTCAAAACAGCCATTGCTATTTTCGGCGGGGACAATAAAAATTTTCTATCTGTAACGATAGGATTACTGATACTGATGGTGATTTTATTATTAATCAACATCACCGGCAACAAAGTATTTGAGTTCTTTAATAATTTATCGACTATCGGCAAATTAGCCGCATTAGTCACAACAATCATTGTCGGATTTATTATCGTTATTACAACAGGTACATCACACTTCAATGATATTAATCAACTTGTCGATACGTCTCAATTAAACACTTCTGCCTTTGTTATGGCAGTCATTGCGGCCTTTTATGCCTTTGTCGGCTTTGAAAGTGTTGCGAGCGGTGCTGAAGATATGAAGCAGCCTGAGAAAAACTTGCCGAGAGCTATTCCGCTTGCGATTTTGATCATCGCAGCGATTTACATCAGTATCATTTCAGTGGTAATGATGATTAACCCGACTGCTGTGCTTCACAGCAAGCATGTGGTATCTCTAGTGACGGTCTTCCAGTCACCGGTAATTTCTAACATTATTTTATACGGTGCTTTGGTTTCTATGTTCGGAATCAGTATTGCAGGTTCTTTTTCTACACCAAGAATCTTAGAAGCGATTGCGAATGAAAACCAAGTTCCGTCTTGGTTCAAACAAAGAACACGTTATGATTGCCCATTCAATGCTTTCATCACAACATTCTTAGTCGCATTGATTATCCCTATGGCATTCCAATACAATATGGTCAGTATCATTGTCATCAGTTCGATTTCACGATTTATCCAATTTTTAGTTGTGCCGATCGGTGTCATACTATTTTATTACGGAAAAGCAAAAGGGCAAGTATTGCCGAATGTATATAAAAGCAAATTTACAGATGTTATTTTGCCGAGTATCGCAGTGGTACTTACTGTAATATTACTGACAAAGTTTGATTGGAAAGGTCAATTTTCAATAATAGAACATGGACAAGCAACACCGAACTACTTTGCGATTATTGCAATGCTTATCGGCTATGTATTATTGCCATTATTACTCTTTATAGCGAACAAAAAATATCAAAAACAACATTAAAAAAATTCATCCTGACTCGTTCAATGAGACAGGATGAATTTTTGTTATTTTATTTTTTTATAAACGTAATCAATATCCTTCTGAATTCCTGCAGGATCTAACCCGATTTCATAATTGTATTCTAAAGTTAATTTAGCATTAGGCGTATATTTAAAGTACAGTTCAAAGAAGTTTTCAATATCTAGAGTGCCCTCATGTAAAAACTGATGGCTATCATGATAACCGTCATTATTGTGAAGATGGTAGAATTTAATTTTGTCTTTAAGCTCTGAAATAACATGTTCTAAGTTCCATTGATTTGCATTTACATGGCCAATATCTATAAGTACGGGGTTATCATGTTTTTTACAAAAATCGATAAATTCATTTTCATCTAAAAGCATGTTATTTCTAGAGGACACACCAACATTTTCTATGAGAATATCAACGTCTTTTTCTTTTGCAAGTTGCGAAATTTTTTCTAGTTCTATAGAGGCATTTTTCATCATGGCTTCTTTATTGTGTACAGCAGCGTTATTAATATGATAAACAATATCTTTAATACCTAGATCTTGGCAATGAGATAAAGCAATAAGAATTTGTTCTAAGCTGTATGATGAGTTATTGCTTAATTCAGAATGCTCAACATCAAATATTTGTTCATGATATGTTAAGAAACGATTTTCTTGTTTTGCTATTGTAAGAAGTTGCTGAGTATATGCTTCATTTTGGTTATTTGCAAAAAGTTCAATACCTAAATCCGGATTATTCTCTAATAAAGTGTAGATAGGATCTAAACCACTTTCAATATACGTGTTGGTGCTTAAAATTAAAGTCATATTAAAACTCCTTTATATTTTTTTCTGTAATAGGATCAAAGAAATTAATTTGTTCTAAGTCAAAATTTAAAAATATGTTTTGTTCAGTCGGATTGTTGCTTGTCTTTACAATGATTTCTTGGACACCAATATTTCCGATAACACTAAAGGCTTCGCCTAAGTTTTCAACATCATTTACTTGAAAAGAGATACCAGAAGGGATATCGCTGATATTAATATGCTCAGGACGTATACCTACCAGGATTTCTTTGTTTTCGTATGATTTCAATAACTCCATTATCTTATTATTAATATGAATATAGCTTTTATCGCCGAATTCGATTTTGTCGTTAATATATTTCCCTTTAATGATATTCATCGGGGGTGAGCCAATGAATTTAGCAGTGAAAACATTTTGGGGAGAGTTATATATTTTTTCAGGAGTGTCATACATTTGAATTTCACCCTTATTAAATAGCACTATTTTATCGGCAATAGACATTGCTTCTAATTGATCATGTGTAACAAAAATAAAAGTGTGTTTATAGATTTGATGTAAGTGTATAAGTTCACGGCGTGCTGTTGTTCTTAAAAGAGCATCTAAGTTAGACAAGGGTTCATCTAATAAAAAATACTTTGAATTTTTTACAACTGCTCTTGCTAAGGCTACTCTTTGACGTTGTCCCCCTGATAGTTCATTTGGTTTACGAGACTTCAAGTGTGATAAATCTAATATTTTTAAAACTTTTTCTAAGCGAGAGGCGATTTCATTTGCTGCGACTTTGTTGTGTTTTAAAGCATAAGTAATATTTTGTTCTACTGTCATATGAGGGTATAGTGCATAGTTTTGGAATACCATAGCAACATCTCTATTACCTGGAGGTGTTTGCGTCATATTCTTACCATCAAATAAAATTTCTCCTGAAGTAACACTTTCTATACCGGAAATCATTCTGAGAATTGTTGATTTACCACAACCTGATGGTCCTAAGAATACAATTCTTTCACCATCCTCAATTTTTAAATTTAAGTTTTTAATAACCTCTTGATTATTGAATGATTTGTTGACATTTTTAAGTTCTAAAGTTCCCATTGTTCAACCTCCTATTTAATTCCACTTGATGTAAAGGTATTGATAATAAAGCGTTGGAAGATTAAGAATAAAATCAATGGCACAGCCATTGTAATAACGCTTAACGCCATAGCAACTGTAAAGTCAGTACCGCCTTCTGAACTTACGAAAAGTTGTAAGGCAAGCGGTAAAGTATAGCTTTCTTGGCTTTTTAACATTAAGTTTGGCCAAATGTACTCATTCCATGACAATATAAAGAACCAAATGCTTGTCGATGTTATAGCTGGTTTAGAAATAGGTAAAACAAAATCTTTCATTGTATGCCATACTGAAACGTTATCGAGTTCTAATGATTCTAATAATGGTTTAGGAATATTTCTCATTGATTGTGTCAGCATAAATATTCCTGTTGCATCTGCAAGTTGCGGAAGTATTACGCCCCATGGTGTATCTATAAATTGCAGACGCGCCATTATTATATAGTTAGGAATCATAGTTACTGTAAAAGGGATGAAGATTGTAGCAACTAATGAAATATAGGTGAACCTTTTATATCGGAAAGCATAAAATACAAGTGCGTATGCTGCTAGAAATGATATAGATACTTTCACAATAGTGATAACACTTGCAATTAGAAACGTATTAAAAGTTATATGGAATAATGGAATGTCGTGAAATAACTTTTCGTAGTTTTCTAATGTAAACGGAATAGGTATTAAGTTGCTGGCTGATTTATAAGCTACACTTAATTTCTTGAATGAGTTACTGATCGCAAACACAATAGGATATAGAGAAATAATGATAAACGATATAAGCAATATATTTACTAAATACTTTTTAATTTTCATAATCGACCCTCCGTTCAACAACTGCAAATTGAATAACTAGTAATGCAAAGAAGATAATCATAGTTATTGTAGATATTGCTGCTGATGTACCAGTGTTATATAAAGTAAAGCCTTCGTGGAAAGCATGATAAATTAAGTTGCTGCTTTTATAATCTGGTCCGCCCTTTGTGATTACACTGATAGGGGTAAATACATATTGAAGTCCTTGCACAATAGTAAGTATTAAGATATAGAAACCTGTACCTGAACTCATTGGGAGAACAATATTTAAAAATATTCTTGATGGACGAATGTTATCAATTTTTGCTGCTTCGATAACTTCTCTTGGAATACCGATAATACTTGAATAAAGTACTAAGAAGTTATATCCGAATACTTTCCAAGCCACAATCAAACTAATGACGAAAATAACCCAGCCATTTGAAATTGCCCAGTTCGGCATTGTTAGGCCAAACAATCCTAAGAATTTAGCAAATGGTCCAGAGACAGGATTGAGTATCCATAAAAACACCATTGATCCAACAACTAATGAGATTACTGAAGGTATGAATAATGCGGTTTCATAAATTCTCTTTCTTTTTGTAGCAAAGTAATCAACTATAAAAGCGAATATATAAGTAACAACGGTGTTGAAAAATATGAGAAGCAATATATACATCAGTGTTTGAGCAGTTACCATATAAAATATTTTATTTGTAAATAAGTCGATATAATTATCAAAGCCAACAAATTTCTTTTCAGGCTTAATCATATTCCAATCAAAGAAACTGAGATAAACTGTATAACACAGCGGTATTATTGAAAAGATTAAAATAATGATTACAGATGGAGCTAATAGAAAATAGGGTATCCATGTTTTCTTCATTAAGTATCACCTCACTTATTATTTTCGATTTCTAAGTTGATAGAATCCTGTGTTTCTTTCATTGTCTTTTCGACAGGTGCATCATCACTTAAAATTCGATCTCGCATATCCAGAAGTTTTTGTTCGCTTTCTAAACCAGTCGCATCAGGGAATGATGCCCATGGAACAACATTTGTCATTTGGCGAATAGCGGGTTTTATCATTTCATTCTTTTTAAGGTATTCTTGCAATCCTTTTGGATTATCAATGACATTTTTGGTAGGTGGTACATAACCTGTTCCTTTAGTCCATGCACTAACATTTTCAACTTTGTATAGATATTTCATAAATTCCCAAGAAGCTTTTTGTTCTTCTTTAGTTTTAGCTGTAATAGCTAACATTGCACCGCCTGCTGGTGTTTTCTTTTCTTTGCCTTTCCAACCTGGCATCTCAGTTGAAGTTACATCAAACGAGGCATTCTTTCCGATGTGAGTCTGTTTTGCTACAGTCGTGAATAGCATCCCTACATTACCGTTAACGAAGTTTTGTTGACCTTGTTCATCGTTCATATGTAGAGCAGTTTTATTTTTAACCATATCTTGCATATATTTGTATACTTCGTATCCTTCTTTATTAGCAAAGGCGGCTTTATTATCTTTAACAATATGACTGCCATTACTATCTACCATTGCTTGCTGTGCCCAGCTATCTGCAGGTTCTTGGATGAAGACACCATATTTATTTGTCTTCTTTTTAATGATTTCGGAGTATTCTTTTACGTCCTCCCAAGTTTTAGGTGTTTTACCTTCAAGTCCAGCTTTTTTGAAAATATCTTTATTAATAAACAAGACAGGGCTGCTGATTGAATACGGTAAACCTATTTGCTCTCCTTTATCATCTTGAGCAATCTTCAACATCTTTGGTTCAAAGTTTTGACTAATAAAGTCTTTATCATTAGGTGCTGATTCCTTAATTACTTTTGAAGGAGACGTGTACGGAAAATTATCTTTAAAATAATTTTTGAAAGACCATCCTACTTGTACAACATCCGGTGTGCGTCCACCAGCAGCTTCAGACTGCAAGTTTTGCATCAACCCTTTATACATTTCAGGGTTATATTTAGCAACTACATAAACATCTTTACTTTGCTTGTTAAAGTCATCTACTAATTGCTTAACTGTTTTACCTCCTTGAGTTTCAGCATTCACATGCCAATATTCGATTTTTATTTTTCCATCTGCTGTTTTCTTTGGTTCATTAGATGTCTTACATGCACTTAGTAATAATGTAAGTGTCAGAAATAATAAAAATAACCTCTTCATTAACTAATCCTCCTAAAATAAAAATAGCCGAATAAGCATACAGAATATGCTTACTCGGCTCTCCAGTGCCATGCATTCACTTTTCAATTTTATTCTAGGACATCAATATTAATTGATTATCTTTCTGTGGTTAAGAATTTGTAAATTCTGTTTTCCACATATTAATATTTCCAGTAGACACACCTAATGCGCCATGTTTTAGTGCATTAGTAATGTAGTCAGATTTATCTACTAAACCACCCATTATAATGGGGATTTCTAGTTCTTTGGTGAATATATCTAATAGGAATGAGGTAATTACAGGCATAATTTCAATCATATCAGGTTGGGAGGTTTTTACAGTATCTAAAATATTGTTTTTCATATCATGATCCGCCAAGAAAAAGCGTTGGATAACAAAAATATTATGCTTTTTCGCAGATTTAACATGACTGTTTTTAGTTGTGATTATACCATCTGGTTTGAGTACTTTTTTGATGTAATTAAAGCCGAAATCATCTAATTTCAAACCTTTAATTTTTTCGATGTGTATGTAGACTTTTATTCCTTCAGACTTATATAGCTTGATATACTCTTTGACATTTAAAAAATTACCGGTGAGTATAAATACAGCTTTCAAGTTATCTTTATATTTAATTGCTTTTTCTAAGTTTTTCTCAGTGGTGATAGCTGCAATGACAACTTTATTACGCTTCATTTTTGTCCTCCTAAATAAATGGTTGCATTATTTTATATAGCCTCTTTACAGATTTATTATAGATGATACTAACCCAGTTTAATTGAAAAATGACAAAAAAATAACCGAGCTTTTATGCTCAGTTATTTAATCGCTTGATAAATCACATCATCTACAATGATTTCAACATTCGGATGATTATGCAGGATAGAAGCAGGCAAGGCCTCTGTAGTTTCACCATGTATTAGTTGCTGGATCGCATCAATTTTCTTGTCTCCGAAAGCTAATAAGATAATGCGTTTGGCACGCATGATAGATGCAAGACCCATAGAGAGTGCTTGCTTAGGCACATCATCTAAATGTGCGAAATGCACACTATTCGCATGTAATGTAGAAGGTGTTAAGTCTACGACCCTTGTTACACTATCAAATGGTGTGCCGGGTTCATTAAAACCGATATGTCCATTTTCGCCGATACCTAATATTTGAATATCAGGTTGACCGACAGCTTTAAGTGCTGCTTCATAATCTTCAGCCTCTTGTGCTAAGTCAGCTGCGCTGCCGCTAGGAATATAAATATTTTCAGGATTCCACTGTTCATTTTGGCCGAAAAAGCGTTGATGCATATAAGCATGGTAGCTGTGCAAATCTGTAGGTTTGGCACCGACATATTCATCTAAGTTAAAGGTTCTGACGCCACTCACATCAATGGTATTAGCGTCTAGTAAATCAGAAAGCTGTGTATACAATTCGGTCATTGTTGAACCTGTAGCTAAACCTAACACAGCATCTGGACGATGTTTGATTTGTTTCAAGAATTCAGTTGCGACATATTGACTGGCAAGTTGTTTATTTCTTAAGTTGTAAAGTTGCATTTCCAATCCTCCGGGTAGTTGATTATTCTTTTGCGGCATTCACAAAGCGTTCTGTGATCTGTTTAGGACGTGTAATCGCACCGCCGACCACTGTGCAATGTACACCTAAGCTGCTGACAGCTTGATACATTTCTGGTGTAATGACATTGCCTTCAGCGATGACCTTTGCTTTAACATTATCTAACACTTCTTTTAAAAATGCGAAGTTATTCTCATACAAAATATGACCTTTTGTATAGTCTGTATAGCCGCGTAACGTTGTACCCACGTAATCAAAGCCGAGTTGATCAGCGTGCACAGCTTCTTCGACTGTAGAGATATCAGCCATAATTTCAACACCAGGTGCATTATCTCGAATGTATGAGACAAGTTCTTCTAATGATTCTTTAGGACGTTCTTGTTTTGTCGCATCTAATGCGATGACTTCACATTTGCTTTCAATCAGTTCATCGACTTCTTTAGAAGTCGCAGTAATAAATACTTTAGAATCTGGATAATCCCTTTTAACGATTCCGATAACAGGTAATGGGACTTCTTCTTTAATCGCGATGATATCTTCTTTTGTATTTGCGCGAATACCGACAGCTCCGCCTTGATAAGCAGCTAATGCCATTTTAGACATAATAAATGATGAATGTAAGGGTTCATCAGGCAAAGCTTGGCATGAAACGATTAATCCATGAGGTAACATGACAACACACTCCAAAAAATTTGTATTTGTAAAAGTATTAACTAAGGGTCGTTTGATTTACTCATATCATAACACTAAGAAAATTTTATTCAATTCTTTACTACCAATTGAAAAAGTTTTTCATGTATACTATAGGCAACTACTGTATGAAATGGGAGTGAAACCGTATGAAGTTTGAAAATCGTGTTCAACGCAGCCGCCATCTATTAACTAAAATGGATAAGAAAATCATAGAATTTATACGTACGAATGAATTAGACGATCGCTTCTCTACCATCAACTCGCTAGCACATGCTATCGGTACTTCTCCAGCAACAATCACGCGTTTCAGCAACAAATTAGAGTACAGCAACTTTCAAGATATGAAATTCAGCTTGCAGCATGAGAAATCTGAAAAAGTAGTCGAAAACGCACCGATTGTTCAACTCATCCACCGTTACCATCAAAGTATCATCCAGCAAACTGGAGAGTTTATTTCTGAAGAAAAGATAAAACGCTTTGCACATTATCTGAAGACAAGCAGACAAGTGAGTTATGCAGGATTAGGCAGTTCAGGACTAACTGCCAGCGAATTCTATTATAGAACGATGCGTATGGGCATCAGAGGCAACGTTTCAACAGATGCACATCAAATGAAAATCTCAGCATCATTGTTATCTTCCCAAGATATGTTTGTAGCTATTTCAAACAGCGGAGAAACACAAGAGCTTGCGGATGCGGCTGAAATTGCCCATAAACAAGGTGCCTTCGTCGCAGTAATTACTAACTATAAAGGCAGCGTAATTACCAAGCATGCAGATTTAGTATTGATTACTTCCGCGAAATCCAATATCAATGATGCCCGTTTTATTAACACACAAACTGCGACAACCTTCTTAATGGATATCATTTGCTACTTATTATTAAACGACGATTATATGAATAAGCTTTATCAGCGTACGCGTAATACAGTACTTGGAAAAGATGATAGGTAAGACTGAGGGTTGTCTGAATTCAGACAAACGGACCACTAATAAACCGCATGTTCACAACGATTACAGACAATCGCTGTTACAACATGCGGTTGTATTTTATCCTTTAGATATCGCCCCGAATAACGCTGCGTTATTCTTAGTTTGAGTTGTTTGAAGACGTGCATGGCCATAATTGGGTGGTAAGAATTGATTGAGTTTAGGCTCAATATAGCGGATTAAATTCTCCCCTTGAGAAGAGATGCCGCCGCCGATTAAGATTAAGCCCGGATCATAAATGATTTGAAGTTGTGCAATACCTTCTGCGACATATTCAGACCATTCTTCTAAAATGGCTTCTGCATTTGAATCACCAGTTTTAGCCGCATCAAATAATTTTGGTACATCTGTACCGTGTTCAAATCCATGAGCAGCCATCAACTGTTTTAAAGCTGACGTTGAAGCACGTTGTTCAAAAGTTTTATTGTCAGATGCTCTATAAAGCAGATATCCGATTTCATTGGCACGATGACGTTCACCGCCATAAACCCCTAATTGTGCATGATAAAATGCACCTCCGATGCCTGTTCCTAGAGTCAGGCAGAAAATAGTATCTTCTTGGTAATCATGAAAAGATAATTCACCTAATAACGCCGCATCTACATCGTTATGTACGATAATGTCAGATGACAAGTCTGCTAAAGCCTTTTTGAAGTTCGTACCATCAAAATTTTGGATAGTCGGGCCAGTATAGACAATCTCTCCTAAATCACTATCTACCACACCTGCACTTGATATGCCGATAGGCGGATTACTGAGTTGATGCTTTTCTATCAACTGTGCAATGAGGCGATAAACTTCATCGATAATGAATACACTTTGATTATCCGGTGTATCAATCTTTTTATAATCTGTTATTTCTAGTTGCTTATTAATCACAGCTGCTTTTATATTGGTGCCGCCGATATCTACAGCAATCTTATACATGGTTCATTCCTCCTCTGATTCACTTTCATTATATAGAGAGACCTCTCAAGGGTGAAAGTGTAGGCTCTATTTTGAAAATTATTTTCATTAGTTTAAGGATATTTTGTTAAAATATTTCAAAATGAGTTGTATAGCAAAATGATAGCGTTTACAATTGGATTTGTAAATGTATTATAAACAAAGGGGAATTTGTTGGAGTTTAAATAAATAGCTGATTGCTATAAATACTTTATTTGGAGGAGTTAAACATGGAAGATCATTTAAAAGGGTTATACGCTGCGTTACTCGTACCGTTTGACGAGCAAGGACAAGTCAAAGAAGAAGGTCTGAAACAAATTGCGAAAAACGCAATTGAAACAGAGAACTTAGATGGTTTATATGTCAACGGCAGTTCTGGCGAAAACTTCCTAATTAACACAGAACAGAAAAAACAAATTTTCAAACTTGCACAAGAAGCTGTAGGTAATGATGTGAAATTAATTGCGCAAGTTGGTTCATTAGATTTAAACGAAGCAATTGAGTTAGGTAAATACGCAACTGAACTTGGTTATGATGCCATTTCAGCGGTTACACCTTTCTATTATCCATTCTCTTTCGAAGAGATTAAACAATATTACTTCGATTTAATTGAAGCGACACAAAACAATTTAATTATTTATGCGATTCCTGGCTTAACAGGTGTAGATATCAGTATCGAACAATTCGGTGAACTGTTCAATCATGAAAAAGTAGTAGGTGTGAAATACACTGCACCGGATTTCTTCTTATTAGAACGTGTCAGAAAAGCATTCCCAGACAAACTGATCTTATCTGGATTTGATGAAATGCTGGTACAAGCTGCTATTTCAGGTGTCGATGGTGCAATCGGTTCAACATACAATGTGAACGGCCGTCGTGCACGCCAAATCTTCGACTTAGCGAAAGAAGGAAAAATCGAAGAAGCTTACCAAATTCAACATGATACAAATGACATTATCGAAACAGTGTTAGGCATGGGTATCTATCCAACATTAAAAGAAATCTTAAAATCACGCGGTATTGACGGTGGTGTACCGAAACGTCCATTTGCGCCATTCAACGAAGAAAACCGCGAAGCATTAAATCAACTTATTGATAAATACAACTTATAAAACAGATTAGAAAACATTAAGGGGTGTTGTTTATGCAACAAGTGGGATTTGGGACATGGAACTGGGTAGCACTTATAGGTTACCTGGTTGTCATGTTGCTGATTGGTGCATACTTTACAAAACGTGCTGGTCAAAGTAAGGACAGCTTCTTTACAGCCAGCGGACGCTTGCCTTCATGGGCAATTGGTTTTTCTATCTATGCGACGACGTTAAGTGCGATTACGTTTATGTCGACACCAGAGAAAGCATTCTTAACAGATTGGTCTTATATCGCAGGGAACATTGCGATTGTCGCAATTATTCCATTATTGATTATCTTTTACGTACCATTCTTTAAGAAGTTGCGTGTTACATCTGCGTATGAGTACTTAGAAGCGCGTTTTGGACCAAGTGTACGTGTTATCGGCTCATTGTTATTTGTGATTTTCCATTTGGGACGTATTGCAATTGTGATTTATTTACCGACACTGGCGATTACGGCAGTAACGGATATTAATCCGTACTTAGTCGCAAGCTTAGTAGGGATTTTATGTATCCTTTATACCTTCCTTGGCGGTTTTGAAGGTGTGGTATGGAGTGACTTTATTCAAGGTGTTATCTTATTAGGTGGTGCATTGATGATTATTGTCATTGGTGCATTACACCTAAAAGACGGCTTCGGCACAATTATGACGGATGCTTTAGCAGATAAGAAGTTATTAAGTGCGGATAACTGGAAGTTTAATTCAGCCGCAGCGGCCTTGCCGATTATCTTCTTAGGGAACATCTTTAATAACTTGCATCAATATACAGCCAGTCAAGATGTGGTACAACGTTATCAGGCTTCTGACACAATGTCTGAGACGAAGAAATCATTATGGGTTAATGGTTTATTGGCATTGATTTCAGCGCCGATTTTCTATGGGATGGGAACAATGATGTATTCATTCTATAGTCATGAAGCAGCGTTGCCGAAGGACTTTAATACATCTTCTGTTGTACCGTATTTCATCATTACGCAAATGCCGCCATTTGTGGCAGGCTTATTGATCGCGGCAATCTTTGCGGCTGCACAATCCACAATTTCATCAAGTTTGAACTCTATTTCAGCGTGTATTTCTGAAGATATCAAAAGACGTTTCTTCAGCAGAGGTTCAGACAAAGGCGAAGTACGTTTCGCACGTTTAACAATACTGATTGCTGGTTTGTTAAGTTACGGTATTGCGATGTATTTAATCGCATCTAAATCTAACAACTTATGGGATCTATTCTTACTTGTGACAGGACTATTCGGTGTACCGCTCGCAGGTATCTTTGCGGTAGGTATTTTCACAAAACGTGCTAACACATTCGGCGTACTTGTCGGATTATTCACAGGTGTTATTGTTGCTTACTTACTAAGAGGTTTCGGCGGTGCAAGCTCACCATTCTACGTATCTACAATTTCATTCTTCATCGCATTCTTATTCGGATACATTGTAAGTCTCTTTGTACCAGGGAAATATACTAAAGATATTACTGGTTTAACAATCTATGATAAAGATAAACCATCTACGTACATTTCTAAGGTGGCAAAATCTAAAGCTGAATCAAAGGCAACAGTTGAACCTTCATAATTGAATAATGAAACATAATAAAACACGTGATGGATTTGTGTAGTGAACCCCAAAAGTTGAACTTTTTGATTAAACTATTTTCCTAAGGCAAGATTTCTGTACTCAACAGGAGTCTTGCCTTTTAAATT